>DWZZ01000133.1 GCA_019117305.1 Candidatus Mediterraneibacter merdigallinarum
ACGTATCGATAAATCCCGCATCCAGAAGTTCTGTAAACTTCTGCCTCTCCTCGTCGGTAAACCCGGCGTTTTTCCGGTTTGTCTTGGGATTTTTCAGGTCAATCTCTTTGTGCGCCACATTCATATCTCCCGTAACAATCACCGGCTTTTTTTCTTCCAGTTTTTTCAGATAGGCACGGAAGTCGTCCTCCCACTCCATACGATAGTCAAGTCTTGCCAGTTCATTCTGAGAATTCGGCGTATATACTGTAACAAAATAGAACTCCTCAAACTCACAGGTAATGACTCTTCCTTCCTGGTCGTGCTTTTCGATTCCGATGCCATATGATACGGACAGCGGTTCCTTCTTCGTAAATACCGCCGTTCCGGAGTACCCCTTCCGCACTGCGTAATTCCAGTACTGGTAGTATCCGTCCAGATCAAGCTTCAGCTGTCCCTCCTGCATCTTCGTTTCCTGAATACAGAAAATATCTGCATCCGCTTCTTTGAAAAAATCAAGGAACCCTTTCTGAACACACGCCCGGATTCCATTTACATTCCATGATATTAATTTCATCTGTTCCCTCCTTCGCATGGGGAAGCCCGGTTCAGGACCTCCTTTCCCTGCAGTACCGGACTATCCGGTAATTTTATCTGCGGTTTCCGCGTACCCGGAAGCTTTCTCCCATATGGTACGTCATGCCGAACCGCATAAAAAAACGAAAGACAGATAACTCTGCTACCTGTCTCTGTTTCAGTTATAGCGAACCTCCCGCAGAAACAACCCCTGAGCCGGGGCCAGGAACCCCGCCTGCTGCCTGTTCTTTGTCCGCAGAGCCGCCGCCGCGTCTTCCGGCTTCCGCTCTCCGGCGCCGGTCTCCAGGAGTGTTCCTGTAAGAATCCGCACCATATGATAGAGAAAGCCTGTCCCGTCATATTCGATGACAACGCTGCTGCCCTGTCCGCTGATCATTATATCATAAATTGTACGTCGTGTGGACTTTTCGTCCTTTTTATCTGTATAACCGGCATATTCACGGGTTCCGGTCAGATACCCTGCCGCCTCTCTCATGGCTTCCAGGTCAAGACGGCGCGGGAAATGAAAGCTGAAGCGCCGGGTAAATACATCCGGCCTGTCTCCTGTATCGATGTGATATTCATACACCTTGCCAACCGCGCTCTTTCTCGCGTGAAACCCGTTTTTCACAAGTTCCGTCTGCAGAACACGGATGTCCGCCGGAAGTCTCTCATTCAGACGCGCGGTAAATTCTTCGCTTAAGATCTTTCCCGGAAGAACAATGCTGGCTGTCTGTCCCCGGGCATGCACACCGGCGTCTGTCCGACCGGATCCGTTGACTTCAGTCCTGCGGCCCGTTTCTTTCATCACAGCGTCTTCCAGAATCCCCTGAATGGTATTCTCCGTATTGCTCTGCCGCTGCCAGCCCTGATAGCGGGTGCCGTCATATGCGATTGTCAGCTTATACGTACGCATTTTCCGTCCGCTCCTCTGCTACTGGAGAAATTTCTTCAGCTCGTCCATAAATGTATTGGCGTCTTTGAACTCTCTGTACACGGAAGCAAATCTGACGTAAGCCACCGGATCCAGATCTTTGAGCTTCTCCATGACAATCTCGCCGATTACGCTGCTTGGAATTTCCTTTTCTTCCCTGTTAAAAACCTCCAGCTCTATGGCGTCAATCGTCTTCTGTATGGCCTGCGCCGAAACCGGGCGCTTGTAGCAGGCGCTTAACACACCATGTTCGATCTTGGCCCGCTCATACTGTTCACGGTTATTGTCCTTTTTAATTACAATCAGAGGAATCGTCTCCACTTTCTCATATGTTGTAAACCGTCTTCCGCACTCATCACATGAACGCCGTCTGCGGATAGAGGACTTATCTTCCGCTGGTCTTGAGTCTATTACTTTTGTATCCGGGTTTCCACAATATGGACATCTCATATTCTCTTCCGCCTTTCTGTTTTGGCCGGCTCTCCCTGCCTTTTGTTTCTTCCCATAAGTTGCCTCTATTATACACAACCCCTAGATTTTTTGCAAAAACTTTTCTTCCTGTATCTCCACAAGTATAATATCCGGCCCGATCTTGCGGATACAGCAAAAGGGAATGACATATTCACAGTCTGTTCCAAAAAAGCCGCAGATCTTTCCCGGGCCGGGTACAATAAGGGCCTCCACCTCTCCTGTACATACATTGATCTCTACATCCATTGCGCAGCCCAGCTTTCTGCCGCTGCAGACATTAATAACCTCTTTGTCCCTGAGCTCACAGATCCTCATATGCCTTCCTCCACGCAGGATACGGTTTCTCACTGATACTATATGCGGAAAACAGGAAACAGGTTCCAATCCTCAAATCACTCTTTCCTTTTCCATGTACCTGCGCTAAAATACAATCGTAAACTATGAAAAACAGGAGAATTCAATTTTTATGAAAGAAACAATTTTACTTTTTAATCCGCCGGAGAAGGACACGCTCCTGAAAATCGAAATGGCGCTGTTTCCTCTTCATATCCGCCTGAAGCGCGTTGCCCGTGAAAATTATAACCAGCCTCTGGGCGTACTTGCAGGAATCAGGGACATGGCTCCTGCGGAAGGCGCCTATGAAGGAGAAGAACTGCCCGGTACAATGTTTGTATTCTGCTTTCTTGACGACAACCGGTTAAACCAGGCGCTCGCCGCTCTGCGCAGAACCGGAGCAGGCCCCTTCCCCTACAAAGCAATCCTTACACCTACAAACAGTTCCTGGACGGCACCGGACTGTTTCGAAGAAATCCGGAAAGAACATGAGGCCATGAGCAGATAGCTCACGGCCTCGTGTTTTTGTAAACTGTATTTTTCTGAACTTTCTGTTCCATCTGCCGGGTTACGGAAGAAGGAATGCATACATTACTACAAAATGGCAGGCGCTTCCGCCCATCACAAAAAGATGGAAAATCTCATGGCTGCCGAAATTCTTATGCCTGTTATTGAAAATCGGAAGCTTCAGCGCGTAAATTACGCCGCCCACTGTATAAATAATTCCTCCTGCCAGAAGCCATCCGAAAGCCGCCGGCGACATATTATTGAGGATCTGGGTAAATGCCAGTACGCAGGTCCATCCCATTCCGATATACAGAACAGATGATACCCACTTCGGACAGTACACCCAGAAAGCTTTGATCAGGATGCCCGCAATTGCGATGGACCACACAACAGCAAGAAGTATCAGCCCGGTTCTGCCCTTGAGCACAATCAGACATACCGGCGTATAGCTTCCTGCAATCAGTACGGAAATCATCATATGATCAATCTTTTTCAAAATCGTATTTACCCGCTCTGAAACATCGAATGTATGGTAAGTTGTGCTTGCCGCATACAGTAAAATCAGACTGGCCGCATAAATTGTCAGTGAAATAATATAAATCTGGCTCGGTTCATTCGCAGCCTTTATCAGAAGCGGCACCGCTGCAAAAATAGCCATCAGCATGCCGATAAAATGTGTAATTGCACTGCCGGGATCTTTAATATGTTTCTTTTTTTCCATAACCGCGCACCTCCATGATGTCAGAATCGCAATAAGTAGTTTTTAAAACTATATCTAGCATATGCATATATTACATCATATATTCCAAAAAATCAACCTGAAAAACAAACAAAAAAAGAGGCCGTATTGCAACAGCCTCTGTACATATTTTAAAAATCAGTTTCATTTACAGTTTATTATTACCGAATCACTGTTCCGGTTTTTCCTTTTAACGCTTCTTTTACTTTATCAAATGCAGTAATATATGCGCTCCGGCCCTCACGTTTTTCCACGAATTCAACAGATGCCCTGAACTTCGGCAGCATATTGTAAATGCCGAAATGTCCCTCATCCATATAAGCCTTTGCCTGTTCTACTGTAAGCTCTCCAAGCGGCGCTTCGTCCGGCTGCCCCATATTGATGCATACTTTTTCCACATTTGTCAGAATAATAAGCATATCCGCGTCAATGCCCTCTGCCAGCTTTCCTGCTGCCAGATCTTTCTCGATAACCGCGCTGGCGCCCTTCAGATGATTGTCCTGCTCCAGTACCGGAATACCGCCGCCGCCTGCGGCGATCACGATCTGATCCGCGTCCAGCAGTGCGTTAACCGCATCCAGCTCCACGATTCTGACCGGGTTCGGCGCTGATACCACACGGCGAAAGCCCTTCCCCGGCTCTTCAATTACATAATTGCCCTTTTTGCGCTCTTCATTCGCCTCTTCCGCGTTCATGTACCGGCCCAGCACCTTGGTGGGGGTATAGAATGCCTCATCATAAGGATCAACCACCACCTGAGTAAGAACTGTGCTTACGGTCCGGTATATACCACGGTTTAAAAGTTCCTCACGGATTCCGTTCTGAAGATCATACCCGATATACCCCTGACTCATAGCGGAGCAGACAGACATAGGCGCCGGCGTATACTCCGTATGATTTTTCGCGAACTCATTCATGGCGGTGTGAATCATTCCGACCTGAGGCGCATTGCTGTGAGTAATGGCAACCTTATATCCCTCCTCAATTAAATCTGCAATACATTTGGCAGTATGTTTCACCGCAATCTTCTGCTCAGGAAGTGTCGTTCCCAGGGCCCGGTGTCCCAGAGCTAATACAACTCGTTTTTTCATAATCGTCTCCATTCCTCTGCCTGCTGCGGCAGTATGTCTTTTCGTTTTATTAGAAGTGTACTATCATTTCCATAAAAAATCAACTGTTCCTCTCGTCTAAATCTTCGTCAGAATCGTATAGACAACATCCGCTATTCCCAGACAGGTCAGCGCCAGACAGATCACTGCACGTTTGCCCCGGGACAGCTTCAGGAAACAGTCCGTCCAGCGGGGCGCCATATAATACAGGAAAGCGCACCCCAGCAGCGCGAACGCAATGGAACCTCCCATGTATATTCTTCCGTTCAGGTTGAGGAAATAATTGTCATAATCTCTTACCCGAAGCCCCAGGCCGCTGTCAAACAGCCAGCTGGACAGATATCCCGCCACAGAATAAATGCTGAAGTTCAGCGCAAACACCAGCGCCGGATTTTTCAGAAACCTTCTTACAAAAAACAGCAGAACCACACCGCAGATTCCATACAACGGAAGCCACGGCCCCGCCAGCATGATCTGGTCCGGAACGACTCCGTTTCTTACAAGAGAAGCCGCAATTTCCAGAAGCCATCCAAATACGGAAAAAGCAAAAAACAAAAATATGTAAGAAAGCCAGTCGTATTTCCTATCCGCTTTTACAGGTGATTTTACCGCACGAAGAGGCGGCTGTACAGCAAACAGAAATACCGGGTACTGTTCCGGAGCAAAATAGGATATTTTCGTATAAGGCCCCTGGGAATCGTCATACAGCGCCTTGCTGATCAGAAGTTCATCTTCCGAGGGCACATGCTCCAGATAAGAGTCATTCAGATTTTCATACCCGGCGCAGCGGGAAAGAACGTAGTTTCTGCGGAGTGTAAAATAAAATTCCGCTTTGCAGCCGGCCACATAAGGATTAACATAGAAAAAGTCCAGAAGTCCCAGCGTAAACAGAGAAAGAATTTTCCATCCCAGAAATGACAGATCAATAAGGAACAGTTTCCGCTTGTTATGCTTCATCATCTGTCTGGACAGATAAAACGCCCGTTTCCTTCCGATCTTCGGATTTTCAGCAAGGATATAGGGAATCAGGCTGTACTCATAGTGTTTAATGACGCCTCCCGCGATGGTAAAATTCCAAAGCGTCTGGCACACAGAGCGGCAGAGCATAACCCAGGCCGGATTGAAGATACAACGAAGCTTATACAGAAAAAATATCTTGGAAATCTGGGTCTGTCTGTATTTCCTGCTTTCCATGAAAAACCGTTTTTCTCCGATTTCCAGAATATTGCTGATAAATATCTGACCCAGGACCGCCAGAACGGCTCCTGCCGCAAGAAATAATACCGAGGTTTCCGGATTCTCCGTAAGGAAGCCGTTCACAGCCCGCAGGACAGAAAAAAAGATCGAACTTGCTGATGTGCAGATGTCAACAATAAGCCCGCCCGCCTCAAGCACAAAGGGAGGAAGCTTATCACTGATATTTCCGCCAGGAAAAAACCGCTCAATAACCTGAACTGCCACGTCTGAATTTGACAGATCCGGTGTGACAGCTTTCCCGTCCGGCAGTCCGGATACAGAGTGGAATCCGAAAAATGTAGTTGTCACCGGATACGCAGTTGTGAGCATGGCAATAAGAAAGCAGACAGAAATTGCCCTCAGGTAATTCTGTCTGACCAATATGCGACCTTGTTTCTTCAGCTCATTCCTCTTTACCATGTCTTCCTCCGGGATGTCAATGATAGTATATTATAGTTTAGAAAGGCAGGATTTGCAAGTATGCCGGCGTCTGCGCCGGCATACCCTCCTCCCGTACCTCTCTGCCGCTTACCGGATCATAATATAGTCATCCTGACTGTGCCGCTGCTTCTGCATAACTGTTATCCCGTTTTTTACGACATCATTTGTAATCAGGATATTCACATGTTCACTTTGCAGCAGATCCAGCACCTCCTGATTCGGATGAGAATCCTTCGCCCTGCCGAACCGCCGGTTATCATGGGATATAATCACTGTCTCCGGATTAATCTGCCGAAGGATTTTCCGGTTCATATTATGCCGGCTTCCATGGTGGGGCATTTTCAGATAATCGGCGGATATCGCCTTGCCTTCCCGTATCAGCCGCTCAAATACTTTTTTACTTGCATCCCCGGCAAGGAGTACAGACGGCTCACTGCCAAACTTCATCCACAGTACTGTGCAGATATCATGGGTGCATTTTACATAATTCTTATAAATTTTCCGCATGCACTTTCTGCTGCCTGTAGCATTGAGCTGCCGGAGCAGAGACACATTTTCCGCGAAAAATCCCAGTACATAATTGCAGCCGGCACGATACGACTCCATATCCTCGTACTGCCAGTCTCTCAGCCAGAATCTCCTAAACTCCGGAGAATCCGCGCCCACATAACCATGCTCCGCAGAATGAATATACCGTTCCATTTCCTCAGCAAACTCTCCGGCAAACAGTTCCTGCATCAGACCGGTCAGATTCTGCCGGTTCGCTTCCCTGAGCCAGTCATAATTCTCCAGGCAGCACGGAGGATTCAGGCATTTTATATGCTTACAGAAATCCCTGCCTTCAAAGGCAAAGGTTAACTGCGGCACCGGGGTCCCGCTGCCCGTAACTTTTACCAGAAACGCCTGGTTATTTACGACTTCTTCCAGGGCTTTTACAAATTCTCCGCAGTCCTCAGCCTCTCTGATTCCTTTCAGATTCAGAATGGCTCTGGCGATCAGCGTAATCTCGTTCTGATATAAAGGTACAATAATCTCCTCAATCTGATCCATCTTGCCCGCAAAAAAATGCATGCCGCCCAGGTGATCATTATCGTGATGTGTTAAAAATATATGTACACGGTCGTTCCAGCCTATATTTTCAGTAATATCATATCTGCCGGGTCCGAGATCAATAAAAATCGTTTCACTGCCGTATCTGCATCCGGAAGAGGGCCTTAACAGTATGCTGTCACCCTGACCTACATTGAGCACTTCAAAAGCAGCCATATCTTTTGTCTCCTTCCTGTATCAGCTTTTTACTCATTGTAAAATAAAAAGCGTAAAGATGCAAAACAAATATAAATCCCGGAAGGCCCGGACATACAAAAAGCAGGCCGCCGTATGCGCGATTCTTACTAAATCACAGCCGTTACAGCTTCCTGCTTTTTCTGTATTTTCTCTGTTTCATTTTTCTGTTCTGCCACGCCGCTTAGAAGAGATCTCTTGTATAAAGCTGCATATATGTCTCAAAAGAATCTCTTAAAAAATTACTGAATCTTCTAATCATATCTGGCACCTCCTCTTTCTTTTCGATTGCATTATAGCTCTGCGCAGGCTATAATTCTTGTCAAAAGGAAAGATAAACCAGCCAGATCTTGCAGGAGGTGCCCATGCATTTTTTCTATGAACTGAAAGAAGACCAGATGGAAATCTACGAAAAAGATTCCGTCCATTACCCTCCCCATATTCACAAATCCATCGAATGCATCTATGTCACCGGCGGAACGCTGGAGCTGGGCGTCGGCGAAACTCTCCTCCACATGGAGACCGGAGACTTCGGCATTGTTTTCCCGAACGTCATCCACCACTATCAGGTATTCAGCAGTGAAGAGTCCCGGGCCTTCTACTTTCTGGCGCCGCCCACCCTTACAGGCGCATACACGGATCAGCTCCTGACATGGCAGCCGGAAAATCCGGTCATACCCGCCGAATCCGGTCATCCGGATATTCCTTACGCCCTGCGCCGGCTGTACGAATCTGCCGGTCAGAGCCCTGACTCTCAGAAACAGCCGGCAGCATCTGTCCTCTGCCAGGCATTTACCCAGATTATCCTGGCAAGATCCCTCCCCTGTCTTACGCTTCAGAAAAGAGCGGAACAGCCGGGACATGATATTGTCTATGATATCGTCGTTTACATGGCCGGACATTTCACCGAGGAAGATATCTCCCTGACAAAGATGGCGGAAGACCTGGGATACAGCCCCTTTGCCCTGTCCCGGGTCTTTTCCCATACCTTTCATACAAATTTCAACGGATATCTGAACGACCTGCGCCTGAATCTGGCAGTGAACCTGCTAGGAAATTCAGAAGACTCCATAACCGAACTGGCAATGGAGGCAGGATTTACAAGCATGCGGACATTTAACCGGGTGTTTGGAGAGAGGTATCGGATGTCGCCCAAGGAATATCGGAAGAGACGGAAAAATGGCGGGGAAGACATATAGGAAAGGAAAGATTTTTCCGGTTCTGTATTATATCTGCGGCCTGACAGGCCCGGTCAGGAACCGCAGATTTCTTCGTACGCCCGGGAGCTTAAAATCACCCGTTCTTCCGTAATGCAGCTCCTGAGAACAGTCAGCGCTGCTTCATGCTCCTTCGGTCCCGATGTGGAGCCGCACAGATCTTCTATAACCGCACAGTCTACGAGATCATTATAGCAGTCAAGAACACTGTGCAGAACACAGCAGCCTGTATTGACGCCCGCGAAATATATCTTTTTAATCTCATGCTCCCGTACAAACTGCTTCATCTCTTCATTCCAGCAGCTGTACTTGTCCTTGTCAAACACTCTTGTCATACTGCCGCGAAGTTCCGGCACGATCTCAGCTTCTTCCGAGCCCGCCATGCAGCTCTTCCAGCCTTCAAACACATAACACGCCGTGTGCTTGTGATTTACATAGCGGGTTCCTGCTGTAATAACATTTCCGCTGATCCGGCTCTGGAACCGGGCCATTTTATCCGCAAGATGTTCCGTATACTGGTTCATAAAACCATTCTGCATATCTATAATCAGAAAAAGGATGTTGCTCATATTCTGTCCTCCAAAATAAACTGTACTATTGAAACAGTATTTCCAGTGCGGGGTGGATTTACCCGAAATTTTGTTTAGTAAATTTTCTTTTGTATATGTTCAGCTAATCGGCCAATATATTAGTTACTGAAATATTTTCCTGCAGCAGGTCCATAAGTGAAAAAAGAAAAGCCGGGAATCTTCTTCTTTACGAAATCTCTGAGTTCCTCCAAATATGTATTGCCGATATATCCCGTAATCTTAGATGATTCTTTTCCCTCCGCATCATATACAATCATATTATAACCAATACCATCAGCTCCCCTGTCGGTTGACGCATAATCTTTAAATCTGCTCAGCATGTCACATAATGTCTGAACCTCTTCTTTACTTAAATAGGACGCCCCGATGTCAGAATCACCGCTAATGCTATAAGAAACATAGGAAATCATAAGTCCTGTCCGGTATATGACCCATGTCTGAGAAACCATCATATCAGAAATAAAGTTTATCTGGCCCCAGTTCATTTCTTTCATCTCAAATAAACGTCCGTCCTTCGGTAAGCTTATTTTCTGCTTCTCCGGTAAATTTATTTTCTGTTTCTCCGATTGACTGATTTCCATCAGCCGGTGTCCGCATTTGACACAGAACTTCCAGTCATCGGCGAGCCTGGCGCCGCAATTTGTACAGAATCTCATGGTAATCTCCATTCAATATAATAATATTTACAAGTTCTACGACTTAAACTTTCTCTGCCGCATATGTCCTACCAGATATCCAAATACTAATGTAACAAAGAAAAATTTCAGTGCTGTATTTGCATAAAAAAGTATATATTCAAATATAGAATTGACCATCGCCATTTCTTCTCCGCCAACCAGTCCGATTTTCAATGCTTCGCGATAAATCATTTCCTCATTTCGATACTGCAAATAATACAAATATGCCATTCCAAATGCCATTTCAAGATAATTGAAGGCAAGAAGAATCAGAGAACGTATAACATTTGCAGAAGGATTCTGTATATCAGCCATCACAATCAGAACGATCAGATATGTAACTGTATCCAGCAGATTGAAACATATAGCCCCGGCAAAAAATTTTTCCGGTCCACTGCCCTGGAACACTGCACAGTTCCGAATCAGCAGCCATGCCATAGCAGGAAACAGCATCTTAATCATCGTGATCCCCTCAACCGCGCCCCGTCTTATCTGCCAGTTATTTTTCCCGCAGAGATCTTTCACATATGTCCAGATAAATATCAGCCGGGAATATGCCAGCAGAATTCGCAGAGACCGCGCGATAAAAAAGTAACCACGTTGGTAATCATATTTCTTTATCTCATTAATATACTGCATCTGCGATTGAAAAGAATTAGATATTACAACCTGGCTCTTTTTCTGAAATACCTCCTTATATTTTTTAAGCAATCTTTCAGCCTCTTCTTTTTCTCCATACTCATTAGGAAAGATAAAAAAGACAATGTTCTGAAGGCCTTCATTCTTATCGGAAAAAGCTTCCGGATCCTTCTGCTTCCAGTCAATCAGGGCATTACCAACCCCGGCAATTGCGATTCTCATTGCCAGTTCAAAGGGGAATTTATACTCTCCAGAACCCACAATAGGAATTGCAACATTTTTTATATCCGGATGTTTTTTTACGATATTTATTATTTCATAGTAGCAGGATTCCAGCGTTTTTATCCGTGAACTGGAGCATGTCCCGAAAACTCTGCGCTGCTTTTTAAAAGATTGAGATTTGCTGACGTCCTTTCCATCGTATCTGGAGCCAACCACATGTATAATATAGTCACAGAATCCATATCCTTTTGTCATCACAGCTTTACCTCGGGGACACCGTATTCGGGCAGATATTCTGTTATTAGTCGCCTCTTTCTCTGACAGACTATCTAATTCACTGCATATCTTTTCATTAAATGCCCCGGGATATCCCAATATTTCATCAACTGCTTTATGAATAGCACAGTCAACGCCCTGGTTGCTTCCCATAAGAGTCGGATTTGCTGCATTTACAATTGTATCGATTGCAAGAGACTGTCCGGATATAAGTTGTTCCAGACAGGTGTCTAATTCATTTTTGCTGCTGATGTCCCCTAAATGAATATGGAGCATATCAGCAATGATCTTTTCTTCTGTATTCATAAACTTTATCCTTTATCAAATATTATCGAGACAATATTTTCAAAAATGTGCGTAAAAATTGTTTTTTTCTTCATTACCAATTCCCATATATTTTATCATAGCGATGAGAGTTATATATTTTTTGATTTATCCATATATTGAACTATGACGAATAATCATATAACTTCTTTTGTTGATTTTTAATCTGACAAAAAAATCCCTCTTATGGAATTTCTCTGAATTTTAGCCATTTTCATTGCCAATAGGACTTCTCTTACACTTGAACCATATGCAATAGAACACGTTTCTCCTCCCGTTTTTTCTTCATAAAGCATTTTCATATACTCTAGTTCTTCCCTTGTAAAGCTGCCTTTAAATAAAATATCATCTCCCCTTGCAAACACAACCTCGCTACCGGGTTTACTTTTAATATATTTCACAATTTCTTTTACTGCTTCTGCTATTTTTCCGCTAAACTCTTTAATTTCATCTTCACTGCTGTTATTCAATAACAGCTTTTCCAACTGGCCGCCCGTCTTATCTCCATCAAGGCCAAAAAATTGCGTTTTATAATCAACAGGTCCTGATAGCAATGAAAAATTATATTCATCCTGATGATTATTTTTCCGGATTCCAGATACCTTCAATTCTTTATACACGATTTGCGAATAGTAATCTACAAAAACAAATGCTATATTCATCAATAATGACGCCTTATATTTTTGCGTCTCTGTGATATCAAACGCCTTATGAGTTGTGTTATTTCTCAGGTACAAAATAAATTTATTTATTTCACTCAAAAAATTATAATCAAAGCCAGATGAAGAATTTGCTAATCTTTCTTTTAAAACATTCATTTTCTTTCCCAATGTTGCTTTTGGCCCCACTTTAATATCACAATCATATAAAATTTTATCCATAACTTCCTCTAAGCTAGCGGCAATTGCTGTAGCAGCAATTCTGTATAGAGAATTCGATTGATCTTGTGCATTTTTATTTTTCAAAAACAATTCAACAGCATTACACAAATTATCAGCAAAAAAACTGGAATCTGATGCTTCTTCTCCAAAATTAGAATACAGTTCTTCAGACATATCAGCAATTTTATCTTTATATCTTATAATCTCCGTAAGGTTTAAATAGCCAAGTCGGTCAATAATTTTACTCTCCGTAACTTTTCTATAATAAGGCTTTAACTTTTTGTCATCAAAAAAAGAGTGCATATTATTAGGATACTTTTGCGACAGCGCTGCCGAATCAATAAAATAGGCATGGTGTACGTCCAGCAAATAAACAATAATAGATAATAAGGTTTTTAGCTCAGAGGTTCCATTTGTCACATCAATGATCAATGAATCTGTCCCGGTAATCTGAATAATGTTTTTGATATAATTTAACAACGTATCTGAATGCCTATTGTTTGCATCTATGACGCGGTTTATAAACATACTCTCAGTTATAGAATATCTTTTTAGGTTATTTAACCAGTCTTTCTCCATATTTTCAAATAATGCCTCAAAAGATTCTTTTGTATGAACAACATAAATATCCTCTATCTCTTGCTGCAGACACGCTTGGGACTTTTCCTGTGCTGCAACTATTGCATTGCAGAAAGTATATTTATTGATATTTCCTAAAATAAGTAAATGACTCATATTGCACCCGCTTTCTATTTTTAGTAATGTCTTCAAATCACTTTATATCCGGTCTCACCAAAAACATTCTTTTTTAAGAATAACTACACAGTCTCTTAATAAATCCTATCAAGAAAAGTATGTTACCGCAACATAAAACATTATATATATTGAACAAATTCAGCAAGTATAAGCAAAAATATTGATATATATATGCCAATATTCCGAAAGTTCAATCCCTGAGTTTTAAAAACTTAGATATAATTCCCTTTATTTTTCTTTTACTATGAATTAAAATATACATATCAACACTAAAGGAGGCCAAAGCATGCCTTATCTAAAAAATTACCACCTGCTGATCAGTCATTCTTGGAAATATTCACATCAATATGAAACCATTGTAAATTGGTTGAACGGTTCTCCCTATTTTAAATGGGCAAATCATTCTGTTTCTGCCGATAATCCATTTAATACTGAATCAGACAGCGAACTTCAAGAGCGGCTAACCCGCCAAATCCAAGGATGCAGTGCAATAATCGTTGTTTCCGGTATGTACACCTCATACAGCAAATGGATTAATTATGAAATCAATGAAGCTCGCCGAATGAATAAGCCTATTATAGGGATTAAACCCTGGGGAAACGAGCGCATTCCTGTAAAGATTCAAGAGAATTCCACTGCTTTGGTAAACTGGAATTCTACTAGTTTAATTTCTGCTGTCAGAGACTATGCTTTATAAAAGGAGGAATTACAAATGACAAAAACCTGTTTTGTTGTAATGGGATTTGGTAAAAAAATGGATTATCATAATTCAAAAGAAATCGACCTTGACATAATCTATGATAAAGTAATTAAATCTTTATTTTCCACTGAATTTAAAAATGATTATCAATTAATCAGAGCCGATGAAATTATGCGTTCAGAAACAATTGATGTTAGTATGTACCAATTACTGATGCAGGCCGATCTTGTCATTGCCGACATAACTACGCTTAATGCAAATGCATTATATGAGCTTGGGATTCGTCATGCATTAAGACCTTATTCCACCATTATTATGATGCAGGGAAGCGACAGTAATTCTATTCCCTTCGATTTGAAGCATACAAGATTACTAAAATACAAAGATTATGGGGAATCCTTGGATGATTCTGAAGCTGCTATAATTAAAGATCATTTAAGAGAATTTGTTAAATCTTCAGAAGATCATCATACCGACAGCCCGCTTTATACATACTTTCCCGATATTGCTTCCCCACATATCAGTAAGGAAGCATACGAAACTGCATTGAAAAGTGTTCAGAAAGAAGGAGAGACCATTGCTGAATATCGCGAAAAAGCTGAAGCCCTGAAGAAAGAAAGCAATTTTTCAGCATCCATTCCGGTATGGGAATCTCTGCACAACATGCTTCCAAGTAATGAATATATTACCCAGCAGCTGGCTCTTGCCTGTTACAAATCCGAATTACCCAACAAATCTATGGCTCTGCTGAAAGCTTTAGAAATAATAAATACGCTGACTCCTGAAACCTCTCTAGATCTGGAGACGCTGGGGATTACAGGTGCGATATACAAACGTTTATATGATGAAAACAAAAATTTTGATTATTTAGATAGAGCTATAAAAATGTACCGTAAAGGATATATCATCAAGAATGACTATTATAATGGTGAAAACTATGCAAACTGTCTTTTATTCATGACACAAAACCCGAAATTAAACGATGAAGAAAAAACGTGTCTGAGATTTACGAGTAAACACATATACAGAGAACTTATTGAAATCATACAAGCCGAGATCGCCAAAGGCGAAATTAATTTCTGGATGTATGCAACTCTGTCTATCAGTTATTATTGCACAGGAAACAGCAGCCTACATAAGGAATATGAAACATTGTTTCTGGAAAATTTGGAATCCGACTGGAACAGACAAACCTATTTCAATAATAAAAATATGATAAAAGAATGTCTGAATATTAATGATTAATATTTTTTACAACAAAATTGCGAGGTTTTTATGAATAAACAATACACCTTTAACTGTAATACATCAGATTTAATAGAACATATAAAAAACTGGATATATTCCCCTGAACTAAAAGAAATTGTGCAGGCGTTTGACGGCTGTTTCCCAAGCTCACTTTCAACTTTGCGTGACCATGCCCAATGGCTTCTTACTTTCAGCGAACGGTGGGATTACCGAAGCCTTCAAAAACAGGCGCATGATAAACGAACCGGAGAAAATGCGAGATGGCAGATCAAAAGTTCGGATATTACAGTTCCCCAGAAAGAAGCTCTCACGGCCGGAATATATCCTTTAGGATTAATCGGGATTGAAATGCCTTCCATAAACGATTTTGATTATATTATTGCCTTGGGAGGTGCACGTTTTTCCTGTCTTTACCGGCCTAAATATGTATATAATCTTCTTTATTCATGTGGGATCAAAGCTAAAGCAGTTGTTCTCCTTTCCGGAATGAGACCTGTTTCAGATTCTGAACGGGCAGCTACAGATACCTATGCTCCTCACGCCAATACAGAATATGACCTGATTAATTCGGGAGCCGAACAGACCTTTAATCTTTCCAAGAATTATAGGGAAGAAATATATCGGAATGAAAACCCTAATAAAGGTTGGGCTGTGAGGACTTATGATATAACTTCAGATATGATTCCCGTTTACTCTGTTTCAGGGCCCTCTTCTGAACCCGAAAAACGAAGAGCAAATTCTGCCGATACTTACAAATTCTTTCTCGACAGATATAATGTTCGTAAAGGGCAAAAACTATTATTGGTTACCAGCCAGATATACGTTCCATATCAACAGCTTGAAGCATTACGTACTCTGGCACTGCCACGGAATCTTTACATTGAAACAGTAGGTTTTCCTGTTGAGTGGGCCGGCAAAATGCAGGGTATGATGGAGCCGGCTAACTATCTTCAGGAAATTCGCTCCACCATCCAGGCAATCAACAGATATCTGGATGCAGTAGATTATTAAGAAACTGCTCTTTTACCTATCGCCGCCACAACAGCCATTTCTCCGAAACAGCGTAACCGCCAAATAATACCGCGGTAAAATTTAAAATTACCCCAGCCCTTTGCGAGTTGGAGTAATTCACTATAATTCACATG
>DWZZ01000010.1 GCA_019117305.1 Candidatus Mediterraneibacter merdigallinarum
ATATTACTGCCTCGATATGTTCCCGTATCCGTCAGGAAACGGACTTCATGTCGGACACTGGAGAGGATACGTAATCTCCGATGTGTGGAGCCGTTATAAACTTCAGCAGGGTTACTATATCATTCATCCTATGGGATGGGATGCTTTCGGACTCCCGGCTGAGAACTATGCCATCAAGATGGGCGTTCACCCGGCAAAGTCCACTGCCGAGAACGTAGCAAATATCAAGAAGCAGATCAATGATATCGCAGCGCTTTATGACTGGGATATGGAAGTAAACACAACGGATCCGAATTTCTACAAATGGACACAGTGGATTTTCGTAAAAATGTTCAAGGCCGGCCTTGCATATGAGAAAGAGTTCCCGATCAACTGGTGCCCGTCTTGTAAGACAGGTCTTGCAAACGAGGAAGTTGTAAACGGTAAATGTGAGCGCTGCGGCGCGGAAGTGACGAAGAAGAATCTCCGTCAGTGGATGCTCCGCATCACAAAGTACGCAGACCGTCTGTTAAATGACCTGGATAAGCTGGACTGGCCGGAGAAAGTTAAGAAGATGCAGACAGACTGGATCGGAAAATCCTACGGCGCTGAGGTTGATTTCCCGGTTGAGGGAAGAGATGAGAAGATCACGGTATATACGACAAGACCGGATACGCTTTACGGCGCAACATTTATGGTACTTGCACCGGAGCACGAGCTTGCGAAATCTCTCGCTACACCGGAGACAAAAGACGCGGTAGAGAAATACATCTACGAAGCGTCCATGAAATCAAACGTAGACCGTATGCAGGACAAAGAGAAGACAGGTGTATTTACGGGAAGCTATGCGATCAACCCGTTAAACGGTGCGAAGACGCCGATCTGGCTGTCCGATTATGTGCTTGCCGATTACGGTACAGGCGCCATCATGTGCGTGCCGGCTCATGACGACCGTGACTTTGAGTTCGCGAAGAAGTTTGATATTCCGATCGTTCAGGTCATCGCGAAAGACGGCAAAGAGATCGAGAATATGACAGAGGCATATACAGAGGCCGCCGGAACAATGATCAACTCCGGCGAGTGGAACGGCATGGAGTCAGCCGTGCTGAAAAAAGAAGCCCCGCACATCATCGAGGAGAGAGGACTGGGACGTGCGACAGTGAATTATAAGCTCCGCGACTGGGTATTCTCCCGTCAGCGTTACTGGGGCGAGCCGATCCCGATTGTGCACTGCCCGGACTGCGGATGTGTGCCGGTACCGGAGGAAGAGCTGCCGCTTACACTTCCGGAGGTAGAATCTTACGAGCCCACAGGAACCGGAGAGTCACCGCTTGCAGCAATCGACGAGTGGGTGAACTGTAAGTGTCCGGTGTGCGGAAAACCGGCCAAGAGAGAGACGAATACGATGCCTCAGTGGGCAGGATCCTCATGGTACTTCCTGCGCTATGTGGACAATCACAATGATAAAGAACTGGTTTCCAGAGAAAAAGCAGACAAATACCTGCCGGTAGATATGTATATCGGCGGCGTGGAGCATGCGGTACTGCATCTTCTGTACTCCAGATTCTATACAAAGTTCCTGTATGACATCGGTGTGATCGACTTTGACGAGCCGTTCCACAAGCTGTTCAACCAGGGAATGATCACAGGAAAGAATGGGATCAAGATGAGTAAGTCCAAAGGAAATGTAGTTTCGCCGGACGACCTTGTACGCGATTACGGCTGCGATTCCCTGAGAATGTATGAACTTTTCGTAGGACCGCCGGAGCTGGATGCCGAGTGGGATGACCGTGGAATCGACGGCGTCAACCGTTTCCTGAAACGTCTCTGGAATCTGCTCCAGGACAGCAAAGACAAAGATATCAAGGCGACTAAGGAGATGCTTAAACTTCGTCACAGAATGGTTTATGATATCACAAGCCGTCTGGAGAGCTTCAGCCTGAATACCGTTATTTCCGGCTTCATGGAGTACAACAACAAGTTCATCGAGGTTGCCAAGAAAGAGGGCGGCATCGATAAAGAGACGCTGGAGACCATCGCAGTGCTCATCTCTCCGTTTGCGCCGCATTTCGCAGAAGAGATGTGGGAGCAGCTGGGCCACAGTGAGACTGTCTTCAAGGCAGGCTGGCCGACCTATGATGAGAACGAGATGAAGGATGACGAGATCGAAATTCCGGTACAGATTAACGGCAAGACAAAAGCTGTCATCAGCATTTCTGCCGAGGCTTCAAAAGATGAGGCGATTGCTGCCGGAAAAGAAGCGATTGCTGACAAGCTGACAGGAAACGTGATCAAAGAGATCTATGTTCCGAAGAAGATTATCAATATCGTAATGAAATAAATCGGGATGAAATTTCACAATGGAACAGGTGTAGATACTGGGAATCATTATCTATGCCTGTTTTCTGTTCCCGATTGGATTTTTTTAGCAGTAAGAGTATAATAAGCCATGTAAAAGTCTAGTGAATAGCAGGGAGGAAACATATTGTGGACCGGCAGGCCAGGGGACTGAAAGGCTGAGCCGGACAGAAAATGTCTGTTGACAGGAGAAGCGTTTTGGCATATTATAATCTTACAAATGTAAGATAAGAGGCAGGTGACAGCAATTTGAAAAGTGGAGTGGGAAAACCGATTCTTATTGGGGCAGCAATTTTTCTCGCCGCTCTTTTTCTCGGAGCCGGATTCCGGGAGTTTGTATGGTCTCTTTTCTCTCCGGCGTCAATTGTAGGAGATACGGTAGACTGCATGTCAGATGATCTGGAGACGATCAGCAGAAAATGGTTCGAAGAATATTTTTCTGATCTGGAGGGCTGGACTGTACCCTATAATTACCGGATTGAGAAAGCGGAAATTACTTCGGCGGAAATCCTTACAGACCTGGAGGAACCCTATATTCAGCTGGACTATCAGGTTTATGCTGCCAGCGCGAATAACGGGGTTATGTACAACCTGGAACTGATGCAGACAAATGAACGGAGAGTATATACCGGACAGATGGTGCTCCGCTGGGAGCGGACGGACTGGAACACATGGCAGATTGCCGAGAAACTCCGGCCTGTTCAGTATCAGATTATGACTCCGGAGTATCAGGAGGAGGCGAATATGCCGCAGACCCAGCATTATAAATTCCAGTCGGATAAAGAGATGACATATTATATACAGGATGAGACGCTGTATGTCACATATGACGGGGGCGAAACCTTTCAGGAAGTTCCGGACGGATATGAGAAGGTATGTAAAGAAACCAATGACACTTATGACGAGCTGCTGGATGATAACAGCTATATTGTAACAGAAGAATTTACCGGGTTTATCGGTTATACAGATCAGGGAACAGAGCTTATATATTCTGAAGATCAGGGCGGGACATGGCAGGAGAGCCTGATTACGGAGAACGGATATAAGGCCGCTTCTTTTCTTTCCAGACAGAATGGGGTATGTTATGTGACGTTTGCGACAGACCGCGCTCTTGGAAGCGATTACTATGGTTCCTGGTGGTCGGAAGATCTGAATACATGGACGTATATAACGACCGGGGATATGCCCCTTTCCAACCTGACCTGTGTGTACTGGGCTTCTGACGGAACCGGATATTACGCAAGAGGAGAACTGCTTTACCGGATGGCAGGCAGAGAAGGAGGCCTTGAGGAGCTTACCTGGCCGGAAGCCGTGGAGGTAACAGAAAGCCTTGGCTTCAATCCTTTTGATTCCATCGACAGGTTTTATGAGGAAGACGGAGTGCTTTATATGGTTGTGGGACAGGGAAGCGACGGGGATTATGTGAAAGACGGGAAACTGTCCGAGGCACTGTATCAGTCAGCGGATGGTGTCACTTTTACATTTGTAAAAGAAATTGCAGATGATACGCCGGAAGAGGCAGGATAGGAGGTCGCGGAATATGAAAAAAGGCTGGATGATTCTCAGTGTTATTTCAGCACTGATTTCAGGAATGCTTATCTATGAAGGCGCCGTGCTGTTTCTGCGATATATGGACCGGAGGATGGGACTTCTGGTTGCTGTTTCGGGAGCGGCTGTCGCCGTACTGTTTGTTTTCTGTATATTTGAAAGCTTCTGTAAAAGTATCTGGAATAAAAGTACTGCAGATGAGGACGGTATGTGGAGTCCGGATAAAGACGGAGAAAGCATCACAAAAGAAATCCGGATGGAATTCCTTCTCACCTGTATTTCCTTCGGCTGCGCGGGGATTGGAATACTGCTCTATCGGCTGCGGTTTCATTCTGTTTTTCAGATATACCTGTATACACTTCTGTTCGTCGGGGTTGTTCTGATTATAGCGGCGGGAGGTATGTTCTGGATCACTTCAGGCAGAATGCGGGAGAGAGAATTCCGGGACAGGATTCTTTCAGGAAAAGACAAATGGAAAGAAAAGGGCTATGTGTCCCGGGACAAAACCGCCGGGGAGCTGTTCAGAGTAACGGCAGACGGAAAACTTGCAAATCTCCAGGCGTGGGGAGCAGGGGCAATTCTTCTTGTGGGGCTTTATCTTCTGGACATTATCCGGGATGTAAACCTGGGTTTGCTGGCGGCAGGACTGGTGATGTATATTATACTGAATCTGGCAGTACAGTGTGTTTCTCTTTTTCGGGCGCTGAAAGGCACTGTGGACGTACTTGGACGGGGTGATACAAAAACAGTTCTGGGATTCTTTACAGTATATTATGAGCGGACGGCGGGAAGGCTTTTCAGCCTGCCGCCTCAGATGCAGGTATATGCAGTAGCCGCGCTGTGCGATCAGGAGGCATACGGCGATGCGCTGGAACTTCTGAACACTATCCGGAGAAAACCGAAAATGGAAGCTTATTTTCAGCAGTATGCGTGGGTATGCGCTCAGGGACTGGGAGACAGGCAGGGATGCAGCAGGGCTCTGGAACTTCTGAAAGAATCTATGAAGTATCTGAAAGGGAAAAATCTGGAAGCAATGCAGCAGCAGGTTCTTTTGTTTCAGAACTATATGGAAGGAAACTGCAGCGAACTGATCCGGGCGGCTCAGGATGAGAGTAAAAATGTTATTCAGAAAAGAACAAGACAGAGGCTGGCGGAAGCGGCCATGAAGCAAAAGAAGGAAGAACAGAAAATTCCGGAAGAAGGAGAAGTATGCGATGACGGAAAATCAGGAGAAGAGGCTGGAGCAGTTTGAAAAAATGCTTCAGTCTGTACAGACAGAATATAAAAGTATCGTACGGCAGATGGAGGAACTGAAGAAAAAAGGAAAGATCAGATCTGTTACGTATCAGCAGCTGATGACAAGGAAACTGACTTATCAGAATATGATTTCTATGTATGAATTGTATGATCTGGCAGAAAAGGATGACAGAGAAAGGGAAAACCGATGATAAAACTGCTTGCTGTTGACATGGACGGTACCTGTCTTAACGGAAAGAGCCGTATTACTGCCAGTACAATTCAGGCGTTAAGAGAAGCAGCACGGGCAGGAATAACAGTAGTTCCGACTACCGGCCGCAATCTGTTTTGTCTGCCCCATCGGCTTGCGGAAGGCACTCTTTACAGTGCGCGATCAGAGGAAGGGCGGAAAAACGCGGGATTGTTCCGTTATGTGATTTCTTCCAATGGAGCCAGAGTTACAGACATTCGGGAGAGGACAACTCTTTTCCGTGAAATGATTCCAAAAGATACCGCAGTATCTCTTCTGGAAAGATGTAAAGGGCAGCGGCTTATTACAGCTTCTCATATTAATAACAGATATCTGCTGCAGGGACGTGCGGCTGCAGCTGCCGGACGTATTATATACGGCAAGGACGCGAAAGGGATATACTGTGTCAGAGATATGGCGCAGACGGTGAAAAAGAGCGCTTTTCAGACGGAAGAACTCCAGTTTTATTTTTTTACAAAGCGGGACCGGCAGAGGCTGGAAGCTTTACTTTCGCTTTATCCGGATCTGACCGCGGCCTATACGTCTGTATATGCGGAAGTGTTTTCAAAAAATGCCGCAAAGGGAAGAGCTCTGGAAGTCCTGGCCCGGCAGCTGGGAATTGCGAGGGAGGAGACGGCATGTATCGGAGACGGGGAGAATGATTTGTCCATGTTTGAGGCGTCCGGATTGAGTATTGCCATGGGAAATGCCTTTGAGGGCCTGAAAGAAAAGTCAGATTATGTGACTTCTTCAAATAACCGGGACGGAGTCGCGAAGGCGGTGAAAAAGATTCTGGACGCAGAACGGTTCGTTCGCCGTTTCAGATGTGCAGAGGATTAGGGAGATTGCGAACAGAGGCTTTGAAGCTTTTTTCAGTCTGCTTTTTCACAAAATAAACTGCCGGCTTCGGGACGGCTGTGTTGTACAGCGGTGTTCCGGGGCCGGCAGTTCTGATTATCCGTTTGACGGAAAAGATACTGAAAAAGGATTATTTTCCGGGCTGCAGAATTGATTTTACATGACTGATTTCGTCCTGTGTAGCTTTTGCGGCCGGGATATAATAGCTTCGTTCTCTGGCGGCATCATACATCTTTTCCTGAGACATTTCACACTGGTTACGCATCTGTTTTAAGCACTGCTTCAGCTCTTTGTTTTCTGTCTGGGGAATCATATCTCCGAACATTTTAAGCTCTCCGTTAATTCCGACAAGCGCGTCGGATACCATTGTTTTTTCGTCCATTTTTCCACCTCATTATAAATTTTTTTATCTGGGAAATAAATCTGCAGAGCAGTGTTCTGTTCTACAGAAATTTCATCAGTTCCTGTTTGTTTTTCATGGCAGAGTCTGCGGCATCCTGAAACAGCTTTTTAAGCTCAGGATCCTGAGTCTGTGAAGCATAATCTGTCATCTTGCAGTGGGTTGTAGAATAGCCGCC
>DWZZ01000134.1 GCA_019117305.1 Candidatus Mediterraneibacter merdigallinarum
CAGGAGCAGCCGGATCCGGCAACAGGGGCAAGAGCAGTTCCGATCTATGCATCAGCATCTTTCGTGTTTGATGACTGTCAGCATGCGGCGGACCGCTTCGCTCTGAAGGATTCGGGAAACATATACGGGAGACTGACGAATCCGACGGAGGATGCATTTGAGCAGAGAATTGCGGCTCTGGAGGGCGGCACGGCAGCTCTTGCAACAGCTTCGGGAGCCGCGGCCATTACCTATACATTTCAGGCACTGGCAAAGGCCGGCGAGCACATTGTTGCTTCTAAGACGATATATGGAGGATCCTACAATCTTCTGGCTCATACGCTGCCGCTTACAGGCGGAATCACGGCAACATTTGTGAATCCGGAAGAAGAGGGCGCATTTGAAAGGGCGATTCAGGAAAATACGAAAGCAATCTTTGTAGAAACGCTGGGAAATCCGAATTCCAATGTGGCGGATCTGGAAAATCTTGCAGAGCTAGCCCATAAACACAAGATTCCGCTTGTCGTGGATTCTACATTTGCCACACCGTATCTGGTGAGGCCGATTGAGCACGGAGCGGATATCGTGGTGCACTCAGCAACAAAGTTTATCGGCGGGCATGGCACGGCTCTGGGTGGTGTGATCATTGACAGCGGCAGGTTTGACTGGAAAGGTTCAGGAAAATATCCGTGGATCTCAGAGCCGAATCCCAGTTATCACGGTGTTTCATTTACAGATGCAGCTCCGGCAGCGGCATTTGTCACCTATGTACGCGCCGTGCTTCTCCGCGATACAGGAGCCACCCTTTCCCCGTTCCACGCTTTTCTTCTGCTGCAGGGACTGGAGACTCTCTCTCTTCGGGTGGAGCGCCATGTGGAAAATGCTCTGAAGGTCGTAAAATATCTGGCCAATCATCCGCAGGTGGAGGCAGTGCATCACCCGTCCCTGGAAAGCGAATCAACCCATGCACTGTATGAAAAGTATTTTCCGCAGGGCGGCGGCTCCATCTTTACCTTTGAGATCAAGGGAGACGCAGGGACTGCACAGAAATTTATTGATAACCTGCCGATCTTTTCTCTGCTGGCAAATGTGGCGGATGTAAAATCACTTGTGATCCATCCGGCCACAACAACTCACAGCCAGTGCACGGCACAGGAACTGGAAGAACAGGGCATCAGACCGAATACGATCCGGCTGTCTGTCGGGATCGAGAAAGCGGACGACCTGATCTCGGCGCTTGATACAGCGTTTGAAGCAGCGGAGTGATGCTGCAGACTCTCAGAAAGCAATATGTACAGGCAGAATATAAATTCAGGCTAAAAATCTGCAAGTAAATTTATATTTAGAAGGAGATAAAAACATGACTAATTACTATAAAAGCACACTTGAGCTTATTGGGAATACCCCTTTGGTGGAAGTGACAAACATTGAGCATGAACAGAACCTGGAGGCTTCAGTTCTTGTCAAACTTGAATATTTTAATCCGGGCGGAAGTGTGAAAGACCGCATTGCGAAAGCGATGATCGAAGACGCGGAAAGCCGGGGAGCATTAAAAGAAGGTTCCGTTATCATTGAACCTACATCCGGAAATACAGGGATCGGACTTGCAGCAATCGCTGCGGCGAAAGGATACAGGATCATCCTGACTATGCCGGAGACTATGAGCGTGGAGCGCAGAAATATTTTAAAGGCATACGGTGCAGAACTGGTGCTGACGGATGGGGCAAAGGGGATGAAAGGAGCTATTGTCAGGGCGCAGGAGCTGGCGGCAGAGATTCCGGACAGCTTTATCCCAGGACAGTTTGAAAATCCTGCGAATCCGGCGGCGCACAGAGCGGCTACCGGTCCGGAGATCTGGCGCGATACGGACGGAAAAATCGATATCTTTGTAGCAGGAGTGGGAACCGGCGGAACGATCACAGGAGTAGGAGAATACTTAAAAGAGCAGAACCAGGATATCAATATCGTGGCTGTAGAACCGGAAGGCTCTCCGGTTCTCTCTGAGGGAAAGGCCGGAAAGCATAAGATCCAGGGAATTGGCGCAGGCTTTGTGCCGGAGACTTTAAACACGTCTGTATATGATGAAGTGATCCGGGTGACCGATGAAGATGCATTTGCCGCCGCAAGGCATTTGGCGCGAAAGGAAGGAATCCTGACGGGAATATCCTCCGGGGCGGCACTGCACGCAGCTGTTGAACTGGCGCGAAGACCGGAGAATAAAGGGAAAACGATTGTGGCGCTGCTGCCGGATTCCGGGGATCGGTATTACTCCACGCCGCTGTTTACGGAAGTCGATTAAGAGGTGTTGACAAAAATGCAGGGAATATGATCATAAGCGAAGAAAAACTGGATATTCCGGAAAATATAGTAGAGAGCGAAAGTAGAAAATCTGATCTTGAAGAGCAGGTTGATACGATCATTGACCAGACCGTATCTGGAGCTTAAGAGCTGTATTATGGCCGCAGTCCTGACAGCAGGCAGCTATCTGGCGTCAATGTACTTCGTGCAGCGAAAGACACAGAAGGTGGATGCGGTGGAGTGCCTGAAGGAACAGCGGGAATAATTGTGGCATATGAAAGATTTCAGGCCGCTGTCTGAGACGGAGAAAAAAGCGATCGACAAAGTCAGAGAGAGCTTTCAGTCCAAGAATCTGATCCAGTGTACGGCCTGCCGCTACTGTACGGCAGGATGTCCGAAACAGATTTCCATTCCGGATCTGTTTGCCTGCATGAATGCCAAGAAAATCTTCCATGACTGGAACACGGATTATTACTATAATAATGTACACACAGTAAATAATGGGAAGGCGTCAGACTGCATCAAATGCGGCAAGTGTGAGAAAGCCTGTCCCCAGCATCTGCCGATCAGACAGCTGCTTGTGGATGTGGCAGAGGAATTTGAAAAACAAACAGAGGAATAAGGCAGATCAGTGAGAATCACCCGCGTCATTGACGAAATAAGCGGTTATCTGGTACAGTGTAACTGGTACAGAAATGGAACGTCAATGAAAGAAAGGGTGATT
>DWZZ01000135.1 GCA_019117305.1 Candidatus Mediterraneibacter merdigallinarum
ACTTTTAATCAAGTTGTCCGGGGTTCGAATCCCCGCACGCTCAGTAAATATTACGATTCCGGGGAAAGCGATTCCCCGGTTTTTTATTTCAGAAACAGAAGATTTATATTTTTTCTGCGGCTCAAGTTTTATTCACTAAAAATATAATAAAAAAAGCCGGAAGCAAGGGCACCCGACTGAGAAAAGAGGAAATATATTGTAAAAAAGCATTACTGCTTTATTTGCCTATAATATAACCAGAAAATGTGAGAAGTATGTGTCGTTTATATAAAAAAGAAGTTAAGATTTCTAAAAAATTGTGGTAAAGAAGTAATAGGGGGGATGAGCAGTTCAGTAGATCAATAGAGTAGTAAAATACATGCGGCTGTGATAAAATAAGAAAAATCAGGGAAAAAGAAAGGTTTATGATATGGAATACTTATATGAGAAGCTGATGAAGTATGCTTCATCTGATTATTATGGCTTTCATATGCCGGGACATAAACGGAATAATATAACAGACGCAGATCTGCCGTATGAGATTGATATTACGGAGATTGAAGGGTTTGACGATCTGCATCATGCAAAAAGTATACTGAAAGAAGCAGAGGGACGGGCAGCCGAGACCTTTCATGCAGATGAGACCCATTATCTTATTAACGGCAGTACAACAGGGCTGTTGAGCGCGCTGCTGGGCTGCACGGAGCGCGGAGACAGGATTCTGATAGCAAGAAACTGCCACAAATCGGTGTATAATGCTGTGTTTCTTAACGATCTGCATCCGGTATATATTTATCCGGAATATGTGCCTGGAACTGATATGAACGGAGAGATATCCGCAGAACAGGTTGAATTAATTTTGGCGGAATATCCGGATATTCGGGCGGCAGTTCTGACTTCACCTACATATGACGGTGTGGTATCAGACGTGAGGAAAATTGCTGAAGCAGTGCACAAAAAAAATATTCCGCTGATTCTTGATGAGGCACATGGAGCACACCTGGGATTTCATCCGTATTTTCCGGAGAATGGAAATCAGCTTGGAGCAGATATAGTGGTTCACAGCCTGCATAAGACACTTCCTTCTCTTACTCAGACAGCGCTTCTACATATGAACGGGAGTATCGTTAAAAGAGACAAGGTAAGGAGATATCTTCATATGCTGCAGTCCAGCAGCCCTTCGTACGTACTTATGGCAGGAATGGATGAGTGTATCCGGATGCTGAACGATAGAGGAGAGAAAGTATTTGCAGAATATACGATTCTCCTTGACGATGCAAGGAGAAGACTTCAGGGACTCCGGCATATGAAGCTGATGCGGACGGAACGATATGATCCGTCAAAGATTGTTATTTCTGTCAAAGGCACGGTACTTCCAGATTCAGGAAACACATTTACCGGACGGGAACTGTATAGGTGTCTGGCGGAGAATTACCATCTTCAGGCTGAGATGGCCGCGGGTTTCTATGTAGTCCTTATGACATCACCGGCTGATACAAGGGAGGGAATAGAGCGTCTTCTGACAGCCTTATTTGAAATAGACCGGAAACTGGACTTGCAGAAAAGAAATAAAAAAGACTTTACAGATATTTCTGAATCCACGGCAGAAGAGGATATGCCGTTTTTAGAGAAGAACACTGTATCGTATGAAACGGTATATAATGCGTATGATGCAGAACAGAAGCGGGCGGAAGGAAGCAAGCCAGTACGGTGGGCAGAGGCAAAGGGAAGAATTTCATTGGAATATACCTACCTGTATCCACCGGGAATTCCATTGATCGTACCGGGGGAACGTATATCGGATCAGACAGTAACTCAGATTGAGCGATATGAGGAGATGGGATTTGATATAGAAGGGACGGAACATACGGGAATGATTGAGGTATTGGCAAATGAGTAAAATATATTATGTTATGGGAAAAAGCTCTTCCGGGAAAGATACGATTTATAAACATTTGGCCGAGGAGAATCCGGAGCTCAGGATGGTAGTTCCCTATACTACACGTCCGATCAGAGAAGGAGAGACAGACGGCGTAGAATATTTTTTTGTAAACCGGGAACAGCTGGCGAAGATGGAGAAGGCAGGCCAGGTTATAGAGGTGCGGTCCTATGATACGAAATGCGGCGTGTGGACATATTTTACCGCAGATGACGGTCAGATAAACCTGGAAGAACATGACTATCTGATGATAGGTACTCTGGTATCTTACCGTGCGCTGAAAGCGTATTTTGGTGAGGAGAGGATTGTGCCGTTGTATATCCAGGTAGAAGACGGAGAAAGACTTTTTCGCGCACTTGAACGGGAGAGGAAGGAAGCGCACCCCAGATATACGGAGCTGTGCCGGAGATTTCTGGCGGACGAGGAAGATTTTTCGGAAGAAAAACTTCAGGAGGCGGGGATACGGATCCGGTTTGAAAATAGAGATCTGGCAAGCTGTCTGAGTGAAATTGAAGGATTTATCAGCAGAGATAAAGAGAAGTCAAAGAGGGGAGATCAGAGTGAAGTCCTATGAGAGGAAAAGCCCAGAGATTCCCTGAGTGGAAGGGTAAATTTTGGGGTATATCTTGCGCGGGGATTGTGTTATACTTAATAGGTAGTCTTAGATTCTGCAGCTGGTGGCTGCAGTATGGCGGATGTAACAGAGATGAAGAGAATGAATGCACGGCAGGTGATGAATATGAGCAGTTTTAAGGATGTAGTAGGACATAAGAATATAATAAAATATATTGAAAGCGCAGTGTCTGCAGATGCAGTTTCTCATGCTTATATTCTGAATGGCGAGAGGGGATCAGGCAAGAAACTTCTGGCGAATCTTTTTTCCATGAGTCTGCAGTGTGAGAATAGAGAAGAAGACGGAGATGCCTGCGGAAAATGCAGATCCTGTAAACAGGCAGTGAGCGGAAATCATCCGGATATTATCCGTGTAAGTCATGAAAAACCCAATACGATCAGTGTTGACGATATCCGGGAGCAGGTAAATAATGATGTTGTAATTAAACCATACAGCAGCAAATATAAAATCTATATTATTGCGGATGCGGATATGATGAGTGTACAGGCGCAGAACGCTCTTTTAAAGACTCTGGAAGAGCCGCCTCAGTATGCGGTTATTATGCTCCTCACGGAAAATGCAGAAGCGCTGCTTCCTACAATCCGTTCCAGATGCGTAATGATGAAGCTTCGGAATATCAAAGATCAGCTTGTAAAGAAATATCTTATGGAGCAGATGGAGATACCGGATTACAAAGCAGATGTATGCGTCGCATTTGCCCAGGGTAATATGGGAAAGGCAATTATGCTCGCTACTTCTGAGTATTTCAATGAGATTAAAGAAGATGCCGTACATCTTTTGCGAAACATTGACAGCATGAGCGTTTCGGATCTGATGGAGGCAGTAAAGCACTGTATGACATATAAACTGGAAATAGGTGATTATCTGGATGTTATTGCCATCTGGTACAGAGACGTGCTTATCTACAAAGCAACAAAAAATGTAGACAGAGTTGTTTTTTCGGATCAGCTGAGATATATCAGAGAAAGGGCAAGTAAGAGCTCCTATGAAGGGATAGAGAACATTCTTGACGGTCTGGACAAGGCTAAATCAAGAATAAAGGCAAATGTCAATCTGGAGCTGGCGATGGAACTGCTTTTACTGACAATAAAGGAGAACTGACAAGGATGACAAAAGTAATCGGGGTAAGATTCAGGACAGCAGGGAAAATTTATTTTTTTGCACCTGGAAAGTTTGATATAAAATGTGGCGATAATGTTATTGTAGAGACTGCAAGAGGAGTCGAATTCGGAAGAGTGGTGAGCGGTCCAAGAGATGTAAAGGAAAAGGAAGTAGTACAGCCCCTTAAACCGGTGCTGAGGATTGCTACAGAGCAGGACTGCAGAACAGTTGAAAAGAACCATCAGAAAGAAAAAGAAGCATTTAAAATATGTCAGGAGAAGATCCGCAGGCATGGGCTTGAAATGAAGCTGATTGACGCGGAATATACTTTTGATAATAATAAGGTACTGTTTTACTTTACTGCAGACGGAAGAATTGATTTCCGCGAGCTGGTAAAGGATCTGGCAGCAGTATTCCGTACCAGAATTGAGTTAAGACAGATTGGCGTCAGAGACGAGACTAAGATCCGCGGCGGCATCGGTATCTGCGGCCGTCCGCTGTGCTGCAGCACTTATCTGACAGAGTTTGCTGCAGTATCGATTAAAATGGCAAAAGAACAGAATCTGTCTTTGAATCCAACAAAGATTTCCGGAGTATGCGGCAGGCTGATGTGCTGCCTTACAAATGAGGAAGAAACATATGAACTTTTGAACAGCCAGCTTCCGTCTGTGGGAGATGCCGTTACGACAAAAGACGGATTAACAGGTGTAGTGCACTCTCTGAGTGTGCTGAGAAAGCAGGTAAAGGTTATTGTAAATCTGGAAAACGATGAGAAAGAAATCCGGGAATATGTGGCGGATGACCTGAAATTCAAGCCCAGAAAGAAGAAACAGAAGGTTTCCAAAGAGGAAATGAAAAAATTGGCTGAGCTGGAAAAAGGAGAAAGGGCGTCAAAGTTAGATGACAAATGAGAAAAGATTGGGTCTGGTAAAGCCGGGTGAAAGACTGGATGATCTGCAGCTCGGAGGGCTCGAACTGATTCAGAATCCCGGCCAGTTCTGCTTTGGCGTAGATGCGGTACTGCTCTCGGATTTTGTGAAGATAAAACCGGGAGAAACAGTACTGGACATGGGGACCGGGAACGGTATTATTCCCATATTGCTGTCTGCAAAAACCCGGGGCAGACATTTTACCGGACTGGAAATACAGGAAGATACGGCAGAGATGGCCAGAAGAAGCGTGCTTTATAACAGTCTGGAAGACAAAATAGATATTGTGACAGGAGACATCAAAGAGGCGGCAGAGATATTCAGGCCGGCCTTTTTTGATGTGATTACAACAAATCCGCCTTATATGCTGGCTCGGCACGGTCTGACAAATTCAGCTGACACAAAGACAATTGCACGGCATGAAGTGCTGTGTTCGCTGGATGATATTCTGCGGGAGAGTATGAGGCTTCTGCAGGATAAAGGAAGATTTTATATGATACACCGTCCGTTCCGGCTGACAGAGATTCTGATAAAAATGAATGCATATAAAATAGAGGCAAAACGAATTCAGTTTGTACATTCCTATATTGATAAGGAACCGACGATGGTTCTGATTGAAGGGGTGCGAGGAGCCAGGTCACGAGTTACAGTGGAACCTCCGATAATAATGTATGAACGTGCAGAAGGCGGAAATGAAGGCGGACGCGGCAGGACGAATGTGTGACCGGGGAAGATCACAGATCTGTTTTGCGGGAAGCAGAAGGAGAAGAGGAATATGCCAGGAACATTATATCTGTGTGCCACACCCATTGGAAATCTGGAGGATATTACATATCGGGTTGTACGCATTCTGGGCGAGGTAGATCTGATCGCGGCGGAAGATACAAGAAACAGTATACGATTGCTGAATCATTTCCAGATCAGGACGCCATTGACCAGCTATCACGAATATAACAAATATGACAAAGGCAAGAAGCTTGTGGAACAGCTTATGGAAGGGAAGAATGTTGCATTGATTACAGATGCGGGAACTCCCGGGATCTCAGATCCGGGAGAAGAGCTGGTGAGAATGTGCTGTGAGGAAGAGATCCCTGTGACATCTCTTCCTGGACCGGCGGCATGCATTACTGCACTGACAATTTCGGGGCTTTCGACCAGACGATTTGCCTTTGAGGCATTTCTGCCGACAGAAAAAAAAGAACGTGAGGAAATTTTCCGGGAGCTGGAGCGGGAAACAAGAACGATTATATTATATGAAGCTCCCCACCGGCTTGTGAAGACTCTGAAGTTTCTGGCGGAAAGGCTGGGGAACCGGAGAGTGGCTGTATGCCGGGAATTGACCAAGAAGTATGAGACAGCCCTGCGTACGGACCTTCAGGATGCAGCTGCATATTATGAGGCAAATGAGCCAAAAGGAGAATGCGTTATTGTTATTGAAGGCAGAAGCAGAGAGGATATGGAACGCGAAAAGCGCGCGGAATGGGAGAATATGAGCATAGACGACCATATGCAGTATTATCTGGCGCAGGGGTTTGACAAAAAGGAGGCAATGAAAAAAACCGGAAAAGACCGGGGAGTATCAAAGCGGGATATCTACAATTATCTGGAACAGCAGAAGAAGTGATCTTCTGCTGTTAACATTTACTCCGTTTTTCAGCGGCTTCCGATATGTGGGTGATTTTTCCGTCTTTCATAAAAACAGTTCTTTTTCCGAGAGAAACAGCTTCTTCGTAGTTGTTTGTTACATATAGTACGGTTATTTTCATTACCCTGTTTATTTTCAGAATATCAGAAATCATTTCTTTACGGCGGTTTTCATCCTGGCGGGCAAAATCTTCATCTACCAGCATAACTTTCGGCTGACAGACAATAGCGCGGCACAGAGCAGTACGCTGCTTATCCGCATCGGAGATAGCCTTGAGTTTTTTATCCAGTATTTCTGCGATTCCAAGAAATTTTGCAGCAGTTTTAACCCTCGAGTCAATTACAGTCAGGGGAAAATTGCGCAGCCGCAATCCAAGGGCAATATTTTCATAAGTATTAAAATTTTTATATAACGTGTAGTTCTGAAAAGCCATGGAAAGGCGCCGGTCCCGGGGAAGTATGTCATTTAGGAGTTCATTGTCCAGATAGATTCTGCCGGAAGTAATATCTTCAAGCCCGCCGATCATACGGAGGATTGTAGATTTCCCGCATCCGCTGGGGCCATGAAAAACTACAAATTCTCCATCTTCAATGTGAAGGTTTACATCATCTACGGAGACAAAGCCGTTCGGGTATGTTTTTGTTAAGTGTTCAAAGGTCACGCTGGACATCAGTACACCTCCATCAAGTTCTTTTCTGCATATTCTAATTTTAGCATAAAGAAATGCGGTAAACAATCCTAAAACCAGTACAGAAAACGAGAATCGTTTGCGTATTCGGTGCCCTGTTCCTGTTGGAATAATGTGTTTCAGATAATCATACTATACAGTAAATGCATCTCAAAGGGCAGTGAGTTATACGAAATGCATAGAGCTCATAATAAATTCAAAGATATTTATAAATTGCGAAAAAAATGTTTTACATTACTAATGACTGGCGTAATAGTTTCTCTGTCTGTCTTGACAGGCGGATGTGGGAGAGGAAGTACAGAAGGCGAAGACGAGAAATTTGAAAATTTTACAAATGCGCTGTTCTGCCGGGAGACGGCATCCAATACGATCAGTCTTCATTATTCCCTGAAAGATCCGGAAGCATACGGTATTGAAGAACAGCCTGTTACTTTCGGCATTTTTGATACGGATTCTGCCCGGACTGAGGCGGCTCTGGAAAACACACAGAAAGCACTGGAGCAGTTTGAACAAAGAGATCTGAATGTGCAGAATCAGGTTACATATGATGTTTTGGAATATTATCTGAAAGAGGCGGAAAAAAGCGCGGACTATATTCTGTACGAAGAACCGCTTGCGCTGGTCGGCGGGGTGCAGACGCAGCTCCCGGTTGTTCTTTCGGAATATCAGTTTTATGACAGGGACGACGTAGATACATATCTTGCACTTCTGGAAACAACAGGGGAATACTTTGACAGTCTGATTACATTTGAGAGAGCGAAATCACAGGCAGGTCTTTTTATGGCAGATTATACGGCGGAGACAGTTATCGAACAGTGCAGGGCATTTCTGGATATGGGAGACGGAAATTATCTGTATTCTACATTTGCGGACCGAATACGGGGTGTTGAAGAGTTGACAGAGAAAGAAAAAAGTGACTATATACAGGATAATGCGCTTGTCGTATCGGACAATATTATCCCGGCATATGAGAAACTGACTGCTGAAATTGAAAAACTGAAAGGAACGGGACAAAACGAAAAGGGTCTTGCCGGCCTGCCGCAGGGTAAGGAATATTATGAGCTGGCAGTCAGGCAGTCTACGGGCTCGGACCGTTCGGTGGAAGAGATGAAAGATCTGACCAGACGACAGATATCAGATGACCTTACAGCAATGGAGCAGGTGCTGGGCATTACTGCGGAGGAAGCGCAGGAGACGGCAAAAGAAATGGGAGAAAATAATGCAGAACTGATTCTGAATGAGCTGGAGCAGGGGATTTCCGGAACATTTCCGGAGGCACCGGATACAACGCTGGAAGTGAAATACGTGCCGGAGGAGATGGAAGAGCATCTGAGTCCGGCTTTTTATATGATTCCCGCGATTGACAATACGAATGAAAATGTAATTTACATCAACCGGGCACATATGAATGATGATCTGACTCTGTTTACTACGCTGGCTCATGAAGGATATCCGGGTCATCTGTATCAGACGATTTACTATGAGAGTACTGATCCGGACCCTCTCCGCAGTATCTTTAGTTTCGGCGGGTATGTAGAAGGGTGGGCGACTTATGCAGAGATGGGGAGCTATTATCTGATGCCTCTTTCCAAAGAGCAGGCCACGCTTCTGCAGAAAAACAATTCAATAATACTGGGCCTGTATACCCTGGCGGACATCGGCATTCATTATGAAGGGTGGACCCGTATGGATACTGTAGCATTTTTCAGCAACTACGGCATTACAGATACGGATACAGTAGAAAGAATCTATGAACTGATCATCGGTTCTCCGGGAAATTACCTGAAATATTATATCGGCTATGTTGAGTTTCTGGAACTGAAAAAAGACTGGATCAGCGAGAAGGGGGAAGAATTTTCACAGAAGGAATTTCATGAGGCCGTGCTGAAAGTAGGGCCCGCCCCCTTTGATATCGTGGAAGATTACATGTGGGAGATGTAAAGTATGAATGTATTTCTCCTTCTCTCTGATTTTATCGTCCCGTTTATTATTTTTCTGATTGTCTGTTACGGAATTCTGATGAAAGTACCGGTATATGATACTTTTGTGAAGGGGGCAAAAAGCGGTTTTCTTACAGTAATACGGATTCTGCCCACCTTAATCGGTCTGATGACCGCAGTGGGCATTCTCCGCGCCTCCGGGTTTCTTGATTTTCTTGCAGGTCTTCTCGGCCGGTTTACTGCATATATAGGATTTCCGGGGGAGCTTGTTCCGCTGACAATTGTGAAAATGTTTTCTTCTTCCGCCGCCTCCGGACTCCTTCTGGATGTATACAAAGAATACGGTACAGATTCATTTCTGGGGCTGACGGCTTCCATTGCCATGTCCTGTACAGAAACGATTTTTTATACCATGAGTGTGTATTTTATGTCGGTTAAAATCACAAAGACCAGATACACTCTGGCAGGGGCGCTTGCGGCTACGGGCGCCGGACTTGCGGCAAGCGTGGTTCTGGCCGGTATGATGGTGTCCTAAGAAAGGAGTATGCGGAGATATGTTAAATTATCTTTGGGCGGGTATGATACTGACCGGTATTATTTATGCGGTTGTAACCGGAAGGATACCGGAGGTTACAAATGCGGCGATTGATTCATCCCGGGAAGCGGTCACACTGTGTATTACTATGATGGGAGTAATTTCTCTCTGGAGCGGGCTGATGGAGATTGCCTCTAAAGCAGGCGTAATTGAAAGTGTGTCAGGAAAACTTCGGCCGGTGCTTAAGTTCCTTTACCCGGATCTTCCGGCAGGACATCCGGCACAGAAAAGCATTGCCACAAATATGATCGCGAACTTTCTGGGGCTTGGATGGGCGGCCACACCGGCAGGACTTAAGGCCATGGAAGAACTCCGGGAACTGGAGGATGACAGAAGGGCCGGCCGTACGGCAGGTCCGGCCAGGAAAAAAGGAATTGCCGGCAATGAAATGTGTACTTTTCTTATTATCAATATTTCTTCTCTTCAGCTGATTCCGGTAAATGTAATTGCCTTTCGGAGTCAGTACGGAAGTGTGAATCCGGCGGCAATTGTGGGAGCAGGGATTGTGGCAACCGCCATCAGTACAGGAACAGCTGTAATATTCTGTAAGATAATGGACAAACGCTGCTGAATATAAGGGCGGTGTTTTATTTAAATAAGATATTGACAGCATAGAAATACAGTGATACTTTTATCGCAGCCGCAGTTTATTATTGTGAGATGACTGGAAAAACAGGCGGATACTGAAGAAAGGCGAGACAGGATCAAATGGAGCAACTTGTTACAAAGATAAAGGCATTCAGAGAAAAACAAAATATGACACAGAAAGAACTGGCCGATAAGGTTAATGTAAGAAGAGAAACAATAGTAAGACTGGAGAAAGGAAAGTATAATCCGTCATTGAAACTGGCGGCAGATATAGCGAAAGTGTTTAATACGGCTATCGAAAATATATTTTCATATGAAGAACAGAAGAAGACGGACACAGATAACTGTGTGGAAAATCTTTAGAGAAAAAGCAGCGGGAATATCGCATACGCGACATTCCCGCTGCTTTTTATAAAGAGGCGCAGACCGGATTTGAACCGGTGCATCAGGGTGTTG
>DWZZ01000136.1 GCA_019117305.1 Candidatus Mediterraneibacter merdigallinarum
TCCTCCTCGTCGGAAATCTGCACATGTCCCGGACGTGTCGATTCCCCGCCCACATCAATCATGTCCGCCCCTTCTTCTGCCATCTGTCTGGCATGGGCAAGCGCAGCATCAATCCGGTTGTACTTTCCGCCGTCCGAAAAGGAATCCGGCGTCACGTTTAAGATTCCCATTATGTATGTCTGATTTTCTGTGTCAAATTCTTTTCCGCCTATGATCATACTCTAATCTCCATGTTCTGTATTTATTTATTACCGCACCTGTCGTTTTAAACCGAGATCTCCATATTCTTTTTCTCAGCGCTCCAGTCACACTTACTCTGTGCCGGACACGCAAAACACATCCGTGAGGCTTTATCGCTTGTATAGAGCAGCCGCTCCAAAGGCTCCGCATGATCTCTCAGTCTCCGGTGCCCGCGGATTCCTGTCAGGATCATCCTTTTTTCCTCTTCAGAATATACGCAGTCTCCGGGAAGACTATTCAGAATCTCCGAAGCGATTTTTTCACCGGAAATCTCATGGGGTATTCCCTCTTCATACTGGGCATACTTTCCTATATCGTGAAGGATGGCCGCACCGTAAATTACGTCCTTTTCTATTCCCAGATTCTGCTCCAGACAGGTAATGTATGCGATTCTGGCCACGTCCATCAGATGAGACATCTGATGACGGCAGAATTTTCTGTCCTGCTCCAGTATTTCGAGCCGTCGGTAACATTTCTGAAATAAAGGATGGACCAGTATGGCGTTTACTCTTTTCACTGTTCTCTGTCTCCTTCTCTCCTGAGGTCCGCTCTGCAGGCTGTCAGTACATTCCTCCCCCGCTTATTACTCTTTACAATGTGGGAGCAGGGGACTTACCTGATTCGGTTACCTCAGCGTTCTGCCGACAACATCCGGAAAAACCGCTCCTCCAGCGCCGGATCCGATTCAAAAACACCCCTCCTTGCCAGGGTTATGGTTCTGCTGCCCGGTTTCTTTATCCCACGCATGGTCATACACATATGCTCCGCCTCGATCATGACAAGAGCGCCTTTTGGCTGCATAAATTCCATCAGCGCATCCGCAATCTGTCCGGTAAGCTGTTCCTGAAGCTGAAGTCTTCTGGCGAATACCTCCACTGTTCTGGCCAGTTTGCTCAGGCCCACTACCTTCCCGTCGGGAATATAAGCAATATGCGCTTTCCCGTAAAACGGCAGAATATGATGCTCACAGGTAGAATAAAACGTAATATCTTTCTCAATCACCATCTCGCTGCTGTCCACAGAAAATGTTTTTGAAAGATGCACAGACGCGTCCTCTTCCATTCCTCCGTAGAGTTCCTCACACATTCTGGCTATTCTGCCCGGCGTATCTTTTAATCCTTCTCTGGAAACATCTTCCCCGATTCCCTCAAGGAAAAGCTTTACCGCCTCTTCGATTTTTTTCTGATCTATCATCTCTCATCCCTCTTTTTACATACTGCCCTGTCATACGCCTCTTTGATCTGATGCAGATAGGACAGAGAACCGAACGCAAGAATTACATCTTCTTTTTCTGCTTCTCTCAGCGCCGCCTGCACGGCCTGCGCCACCATATCTTCCTGTGCTGCCGGTGCCGTCTGAATCCTGATTTTCTCTTTGACCGGCCGTGCAGTCCGAAGCAAAAATTTTCCTGCTTTTCCCGTGCATGTTTTGTCCGGCGCCTTCACGCAGGGACAATACATTTTCAGTGTCTCCGCCAGTTTCTCCGGCGGCAGTCCCCTCTGCTGATCCGGCAGCGCCACCGGGTAAATCACAGACGCCAGCGGCCCCATAATCCGCGCTATTTTATCATATTCTTTATCTTTAAAAACGCCCATAATACAAAGGAGTCTGCGCCCCGGGAAATACATTTCCACAGATTCCCGAAGCCGCAGCGCCGCATCCTCATTGTGTGCGCCGTCCACAATAAAAAGGGGATCCTCGCCAATACAGCTGAATCTCCCGGGCCAGACGGTCCGATCCATGCCCGTCTTTACGGCTCCTTCCGGGATTTCATACCCCAGCCGCCGCAGTGTCCGGATTGTCTCCAGAGCGGTCGCCGCGTTTCCGGTCTGATTCCGTCCTGCCATGGATGTATGTATATTCCTGAATTCTTTATAGGAAAAAGTAATTCCCCGGTAATCTTCCCGGATAATCTCTGTTTCTTCCTGCTCAGCCCGGATATAGGGGCATCCCAGACTATGCGCCCGTTCTTTCAGTATCGCTTCCACATTCTCCCTCTGAAATGCGGAAACGACTGCGCATCCCGGCTTTATAATTCCGGCCTTGTTCTCCGCAATCTCTTCCAGACTGTTTCCAATCACGCCAAGATGATCCCTGCTGATGCTTGCAAATACTGCGCAGACCGTGTTCTGTATAATATTGGTGGCGTCCAGAGCGCCGCCGAGGCCCGCCTCGATTACAGCCAGATCACATTTTTTCTTCCTGAAATATAAAAATGCCATTGCCGTCTCTGTCTCAAAGACAGTGGGGACCGGTTCTCCGGCCGCCTCAAGTCGGGCAACAGCATCTCTTACGTTCTCTGTCACTTCAGCGAATTCCGTCTCGGAGATCCATTCTCCGTCAACCTGAATCCGCTCCAGATAGGAAACTACTGTTGGTGAAACATATCGCCCGATCCTGTAGCCTGCCTCACTTAATATTGTTGAAGTGTATGCAAGCACAGATCCCTTGCCATTCGTCCCTGCAATATGTATGAACTTCAGATCATCCTGGGGATTCCCAAGTTCACGCAACAGACCTCGAATTGCCTCCAAGCCAAGTACACTTCCGTATTTCGACATTTCGTCCAAATATACCCTTGCTTCTTTGTAGGTCACGTTTTTGTTTCCTTTCAGATTTTCACTTTTCTGTTCTGCTGAACAGAACTATCATAGCACTAAACCTTTTGCTGTACAAGTATTTTCCCAAAAACAATGCCCGCCGGATCATCCAATCATTCCGGCAGGCATTGCCTTCAACTGTTTTGAATCAGTCGGCATATGGAGCGTATGATATTCTGCTCCGCATTCTGTCCCTGAAATTTCTGAAATTAAATCTGTACATCTACAGCAGCTCTTTCAATTGCAAGACCTTTTCTGTAGTTTTCCATGAACTTCTCATATCCTTCCACATCTTCGGGTACCG
>DWZZ01000137.1 GCA_019117305.1 Candidatus Mediterraneibacter merdigallinarum
CGTACAGTAGGATCTGGTACAGTAGCATCTATCATCGAGTAATCATAATCTGTTATCAGAATATATAGTTGAAATTAACCCCAGAGACTTCGGTTTCTGGGGTTTTGTAGTATATAAAATAATTAGGAAATTGGGAAAGTAATGACGAATATATAGAAAATAGCCACATCGATACTTAGTCTGAAGTATGTTTATGATAACAGTTTAATAACAAAATTAAAAGCAGTAAATCAATCGAAAGTGTCTGCGTTTATAAATCAATCGAAAGTGTCTGCGTTGTTCTAATTTACAGGGTTCCGGGTACAGTGTATAATGTGAGAAAAAATGATTGCGATTTAACTCTCTGCTGAATGTCCGGGAGGTGTTACGAAATGAGAAAAATCGGAACTGTTTGGCTCACATTGTTCCTGTCTTTTAATATATTGTCAGGCTGCGGGAAACAGGAGCCGGATATTGATCTGGCGAGTATTGACATAGCTGAGATCGATAAAATCGAACATACAGGAACTACAGGCGGGCAGGATGGAGGATTTTCATATTCTCTTTCAGAAAGTGAAAACAGCAGTTTTATCGATCTGTTGAATCAGGTGGAACTGGGTAATGCCGTGGATGAAAGAGAAGCATTATCAAATGGAGCAGTTTCTTATTACACACTTTATTTTACAGATGAAGAAACGCTGACAATCAGTCCGGGACGATATTTTAAGATTGGCGATATATATTATGAGTTCAGGAACTATGATGAATTGTGGGATGAGTTTACAGGATTCAATAGTATACATTAGAGGCGATTCCGGAGCAGTTATATTCAGATGAATCAGATATTACTGGCGGGCTTTGAGGATCAGCTTATCCTCTATTTGAAATATGTGGAGGGCTAGGGTATTATGAATTGTATTTCCGGAAAATAAATATTTCGGTAGGAGCAATATAGATAGCAGAATCAAATGACCAGGGAAAGTCGGATTGCTTTACAGGGGTAATGGAGTAAACCATAATGAAAATATATGTGCTATTTATTAGGAATTGATAGAATGGGATGGGGAATGATATGGAAAAGCAGAGTAAAAGAATAATCGTTTTGTTGTCTGGTATCTGTCTGTGGATTTTTTTCATATTTCAAGAGGAGTTATCCCGTTATGGTCTTTATACTCTTACCAGCTACAACGTACATGAGATTGCTTCTTTTATACCATTTCTTTGTGTAGGAACAGCAATAATATGGTGTGGATATCTGATAGTAAAAGTGGCAAAAAGACAAGCTGAAAGATATGATCTGTTTTTTATGGTGATTCTGCTGCTTATTATATTCCTGATGGGGCGGTATATTTACCGGTGGAGTCATACCGGCAGTGTATCAGTCATTGCTACGGTCGAAAGTGTCGATAAGATGAGTGGTGAGATTGTAATAAAGAATACTGAAGGGCAGACAACGACCCTGCAGTCTTCGGAACTGATAAATGGGATGCTAGAAACAGACGGGAAGAAATATCTAATCACATATGATGCAAATATGAATTCAGCAGGAACGCAAAGGGTGCATATGATTGCGCTGCCCGAAAATTAGAAGGTGCAGTTTGATAACGTTACTATAACAAAATACTATTTAAACATCCTGGTATAATAGTCTGATACCATAAGAATGATGAAGCAGAGCGGAATCAAGCTGCGTATGGCGAAAGAAGTAAATATATTTGAAATTCCCTCCCCCGGAAATTCCGGATCCAGGGGCTTTTTTAGTACTCAGACCAGCAGGTCTTCTTAATATTTTTTAAATTCTTCCAGGAATTCTGTACAGACCTGAAATATATGGTATTCTTTTATGGAAGGAAACATATGTAAAGGAGCAGACAGGATGACGGGAGATATTTTAAGATTTTTTGCGGCTTTAATATTAGGAATGCATTTGTTTGATAAATACAGACAGGCCAGGCGACAGGGAGAAAGTCTCAGCTTCGTCTGGGGAGGAAGGTCTGCATTAATTGCAGCGGCATTTGTTGCCGTGAATCTGCTGATCGGCTGATGACAGGAAGCAGCGAAGCGGCTGTTCGGTTATGGATAAGCAGAGAAGCAGATTGCGAATATCCGTCTGAATATGAAAATTTTATTTGAAAGTAAAAGAGGAAAGATATTTCAGATCACCGGAGTATCTTCCCTCTTTTTTACTTTTGAAACAGAAAATTTCCTACAAAAGTCTGGAAATGCATAATATAGGTAGAAACTGAGATATGACAGAATTGGTTTTAGTGTGCGTTATTATAGAAGAATCAGAAATGAAATGAGAGAATGATATATAAAATGCATGAAAAACTTGCGGAATAAACAGCGATAATGTAATATTATTACAAAACAACTTAAACAAGTAGGAGGTATTTGCAATGGGGAGGGTGAAAAAAGCGGCTGTTTCGCTTCTGCTTTCCACTGTTTTGATTTGCGGTTCCGCTGTTCCGGCAGCTGCGGAGAATGTTGTTGCCGCAGGAATAGGAACAGGAAGTGTTTTTAGCGGCAGAGATGTAGCATTAAATGAAGGAATATTTAAAGATTCACAGGAGACAGGGGAAGAGTATCTGCTGTCATACGATGTTGACAGACTGGCGGTCAGTTTATTCAGGTACAGCTCCAATAAGGGTGATGCTCCGATTGATATGAACAACGGTTACGGCGGCTGGGAAGACAGCGGGGAAAACGGAATCGGAGGTCATTCCTACGGACATTATATGTCAGCCTGCGTGGCAATGTACAATCAGACGGGCAATGAACAACTCAGGCAGAATGTGGAACGGGCAGTCGAACTGTTGGGAATTGCCCAGGATGATGACGGCTTTGTGGCAGGATTCAGCCGGACAAATCTTGACTATGTGTTTGAGCATCCCGATGATTTCTGGGCAGGCGGAAATAATGATGCATTTCTGCAGGGAATCTGGGCGCCCTGGTATACAATCCATAAACTTCTGGCTGGACTGATTGACGCATATCAGTACATGGGAATAGACGAGGCGCTTGTTTATGCGGAGAAACTTGCGGATTACGCGAAAAACGGAACAGACAAGCTCAATGACGAGCAGATGGAACGCATGCTGATCGGCGAACATGGCGGAATTAATGAGTCCTTCGCTCAGCTATATGAGATAACGGGCAATGAGGATTATCTGAATCTTGCGAAACGGTTCAGCCACAAGGCAGTGATGGATCCGCTGTCCAGGGGAGAAAATAATCTTCCGGGCCTTCATGCAAACACGCAGATTCCGAAAATATGCGGCGCAGCTAAAATCTATCTTCTTACAGGAGACGAGTATTACAAAAAAGTCGCTGAAAATTTCTGGAAATATGTAGTGGAGACGCAGACATATGCGAACGGCGGTACGAGTAATTATGAGTTTTTTACGGAAACAGATGAGGAACCGCTGTCAGATAAAAACTGTGAGACATGCTGCGCCTATAATATGCTGAAGCTGACGGAGTACATTTTCCAGTGGGATCAGAATTCACAGTACATGGATTATTTTGAAAATGTTTTATATAACCAGATCCTTGGTTCACAGAACAGCGAAGGGTATAAAACATATTCTGTAGATCTCAGCATGGGGGCGTCTACGGTCTTTTTAAGTCACGACAATTTTGAATGCTGTCTGGGAACCGGTTTTGAGAATCCGGGAAGATATCACAGGATGATTTATTACAAAACCGCGGATGATCTGTATGTGAACCTTTTTATTAATTCGACTGTAAACTGGCAGGAAAAAGATATGGTAGTCACTCAGGAAAGCGCGTATCCTGAATCCGATACGGTACGCCTGACAATTGATAAGGCGGCGGATACAGAAGCAGGGATAAAAATAAGGGTTCCTGAATGGACAGAAGGCATGACTGTCACTGTAAACGGAGAAGAAGCAGATTTTCCTGTGCAGGATGGTTACCTGTTAATTGAGAATAAGTGGAATCAGGGTGATATCATAGACATCCGGATTCCGATGCATCTGAGTTTATATACATCGCGCGGGGACGAACACCAGGTGGCGTTCAAATACGGAGCAATCCTGCTGGCCGGAGATCTGGGCAGCGGCCGGGTGCGCAGCGTTGTGGCGGATACCAGAAATCCGGAAGATTTTATCACTAAATCCAGCGAAGGTCTTCAGTTTGTAATTGAAGAAAAACTTCAGCCTGGAAACGGAACCATTGTACTGAAGCCGTTCTATGAATTTGAGACAGAGCCTCATATGGCATACTGGAATCTGTATACGACAGAAGAATATGAAAAACAGCCAAGTGTAAACGGAAGTCTGGAGGACAGGCTCAATGACGTGACGATTGACAGTGTAGTACCGGGACATATGCAGTCCGAAGTGGACCATAACTATAAGAATGAGGGAAACACAAGCAGCGGTATTTATTCTCCGGCAGCACAGGCACCGGCAACAGGCAGCTGGCGCGCAGCTAACGGCGGCTGGATAAGCTACGATCTGAAAGTAGATCCGGATGCAAGAAACTACCTGTTAAGTATGTTCTGGGGAAGCGATAATTTCACTACAGAAAACAGACTGTTTGACATCCTGGTTGAAGATACAGTGATTCAGAAAGATTACAGACTGGATAACAACCGTCCGGATAAAATAGAGTACTTTTATCTGGAAATTCCGGAAAGCCTTACGGCCGGAAAGAACAGCATTACTGTAAAATACCGGGCTGAGGAGGGAAATACGGCCGGAGGCGTCTTTGGGGTAAGGACAACGACTGAACCGGTTGATGAAATTGTATGGGATACCATCATAAAGAGCAATGCTCCGGATATAGAAAAAGAAGGAACCTGGAATGAACAGGAGGCGTCAGGAGCTTATGAAAACAGTGAGATTTGGACTTCGGAAACAGGCGCTTTGATACAGTACAGTTTTTCCGGGAGCACGCATATCAGGCTGAATGCCCGGACAGGCCAGGATCAGACCGGAGCGGATATCTATATTGACGGAGAGAAAGCGGGCACCGCGTATACGCAACAGGATGAGGAAGGATATCAGATTATATGGGAGTCTTCTTATCTGGATCCTGATATGGTACATACATTACAGATTGTGTCTACGGGTACTTTTGCATTTGACTATATTCAGCTTGGAAATGAAACGCATAAAATATGGAATGAAGGACAGATGTCATATTTTACCGGCATAGAGCTGACTCCTCCGCAGAAGACGGAGTATCAGACCGGAGAGGAACTAAATCTGGACGGTATGAAAGTAGAAGCTGTGTATTCTGATGAAAGCAGGATTGATGTGACCGGAAGAGCTGACGTTACCGGATTCGATTCGGAAAAAGCAGGGGAAAAGACGATTACAGTATCCTACAGAGATGCAGAACAAACCTTTACGGTAAGCGTATCTGATTCGGATACACCACAGAATCCGGATGACCCGGACGATCCGGACACGCCACAGACCCCGGAAGACCCAGACGATCCAGACACGCCGCAGACCCCGGATAATCCGGACGATCCGGACACGCCGCAGAATCCGGACGGATCAGATGACGGAGCCAGTGCAGATATACCGTCAGGGGATGACAGCCTGAAGCAGGATGGCGGAGATACAGCCGCTGTACCGACCGGAGATCAGACAAATTTGGTGATCTGGGCGGGAATTATGGCAGCGGCGTCTGCTGTAATACTTTATACGGCAAGGAGAAGAAAAGAATAACAAAGGTTATATATAACAGGAAAGGCTGTTGCGTAAATATAAGATGCAGCAGCCTTTTGTCTGTTCAGCCGGACTTCTTGTTTTTAGTTTTAGCCTGCCGTATCCGGCTGATGGAGTTCCTGCCGCAGTTTCCTCAGTATTACTGCTGACAGCAGCGCTGCCAGAAGAGAGGTGCCAGCCATGTTAATCCACAGACCTGTAAGACCCAGCGGCCAGAAGACGCCGATCAGGATCACCGGAAAGATCAGCGCGGTTGACACAGAGATCAGCGTGGCCGGGAGAGGTTTTTCTACTGCCAGCATATAGCTCTGGGTGGCAAAGGAAAACCACCGGGTGAGATATGTTATGGAAAACAGCTGCAGTGCCGTAACGGCCAGAGCCAGAAGTTCCGGATCGGGTGACGGAACAAACAGCCGGGTAATCTGTTCCGGCGCAATGAAGAGTACCAGA
>DWZZ01000138.1 GCA_019117305.1 Candidatus Mediterraneibacter merdigallinarum
TGACAATCAAAGCCAAGAAACTTAGACGTGAAGGATTTGTTACGGGATGTATATTCGGCCGTGAACTGACAGAATCAATTCCGCTGCAGATGGAAAAATCTTCCGTTGAGCGTCTTCTCAAAACAGAAGGCAAGGGCGGACAGGTTATGCTGGAAGTAGACGGCAGAACATACGACGCACTGATCAAAGAGATCGATTTCAACCCGCTGAAAGGAACCATTGACGAAGTGGATTTTCAGGCGCTGGTAAGCGGAGAGAAAGTACACTCCACCGCGGAGATCCATCTGATCAACCACGAAAAACTGGAAGCCGGAGTAGCACAGCAGATGCTCCATGAAGTATCCTTCAAGGCTCTTCCGTCCGCGCTGGTTGATAAAATCCAGATTGATATCGGCGATATGAAGCCCGGCGACACCCTGAAAGTAAAGGATCTTGATATCGCGAAGAACAAAGACGTAGACCTGATGACAGATCCGGAAGATGTTGTCGTAACTATTACAGAGGTCCACACAGCTGCCGCAGAAGACACCGATACAGAAGAGACAGCAGAAGAATAAGGAACAGATTCCTTTCACCCCGGAATTCTGAGCGTTCAGTTTTCCGGAGTGTATTCCACATACAATATAAGGGTTCAGAACCTGAAGAGGTTCTGAACCCTTATATTGTATGTTTTATATTACAGATGCCGGGCGGCCGCCTTCCGGCCGGATCCCCGGATTCATTTGCCGCCCTCATAAGGAAATATCTCCTGTAAAGACACGCTCCTGCTAGAACGGTCCGTATCCGATCCCGTATGCGATCATTACCAGCACAAACGCGCTGACTATAAATCCCAGATAAATCTTCCAGCAGAACTTCAGCCAGGATCCGTAATCGACTCCGCACATGGACAGCTGAATCACCGCGCTGCCGGGCCAGAAGCTGTTCGTGATGCCGTCGCCGTACTGATACGTCAGCACCAGTACCTGCTGGTTGATATTGAGGATCTTTCCCAGAGGCTGCAGGATCGGCATGACAATAACAGCCTTGCCGCTTCCCGATACTACCAGGAAATTAAAGAGCGTCACAAATACAAATATAATCAGAAGCGCAAGGATCGCGCTCTTGTTCTGCAGAAGCTGAGCCATTCCGTGTACGATGGTATCCATAATGCATGCCTGATTCATCAGCACGACTACCGACTGGGCAAGTCCCACCGCGAATGCCGCGGCAAATACCCGGACCGCGCCTTTACAGAAGAGCTGGCACGCCTCGCTGGGCCCGAACCGGAAAATGATCGACAGCAGGATTCCCATGATTACATAGATCGCCGCGATCTGGGGGAAGGACCATCCCAGTCTGATGCAGCCGTATCCCTGGGCGATAATAATTCCCAGGAAGACAAGGAGTCCCAGTACTTTTCTCGGCGTCATTTCTTCCGTGTCCGTCACCTGATTCTCCGCCTTCATATTCAGATATTCATCCTTCATCAGGCTCAGTTCCGGATTTTTCTTGATTTTCCGGCAGTACACGTAAAGTCCCGCCAGTCCGATCACATAGAATACCGCCAGACCCGCGGCCCGGAATCCGATTCCCGAAAACAGGGGCAGCCCCACGATCTGCTGGGCCACTCCGGTGGTAAATGTATTCATCAGGCCTGAGGTAAAGCCAACCGTACTTCCCACAATCGCGAGCCCGGTTCCGACCATCCGGTCATATCCCAGCGCGAATCCGATGGTTACGGCAAGGGGATAAAACGGATATGCCGCTTCCCCGTATCCCAGCACTCCGAAGATCACAAAGATCGTATAGAAGATGCAGACCACGGAAAATTCTTTTCCTTTTGTCTTCTTCAGAATCGCGTTGATCCCGGCTCCAAAAGCTCCGCTGACCTCCAGAAGATAAATCATCCCCGAACTGATAAAAAGCGTGCCCATAATTGTGGCGCCGTTTACGAACCCGGTGTAGACTGCTTCAAAATAATCCATGAATCCGATGGGATTCTCATTTTCAACATAGGAAAATGTATCCGGATCGATTACGGTAATTCCTGCGCTGTCCTCAATCCGCTCATACATTCCGCTTGGTATTATGTAGGACAGCACTACGATAAACAGCATAATAACAAGAAGAATGATAAATACATGGGGCATGTGAAAGCCCTTTTTTTCTGCTTTCTGTTTCATTTTTTCTTTTTCCTCCCATGGTCTCTCAGCCAGGATACCGCCACATTGGCATGCACTGCCGCTCCGATCGGCAGTACGGCTTCATCCAGCACCATTCTCGGGCTGTGAAGCGGAGCATTCCCCGGCGCTCCTGCTCCGATAAACGCGAACATGCCCGGGACCTGTTCCGTCACATATCCGAAATCCTCTGTTCCTGTCATGGGAGGAATCTGTTTCACATTGTCCTCTCCCACAATTTCACTGATATACGGCACGGCCTCCCTGCAGAATGTCTCGTCCGTCCAGGTACAGGGCGTGTGAAAGACGGTCATCTCGTACTCCCCGTTCCAGGCCTTTACATAATGATCCACCAGTTCCGGAATCCGTCTGGTCAGACGGGCTGCCGCCTCCACGTCCTGGGTGCGCAGTCCGATATGAAGCTCCGCCTCATCCGGTATAATGTTGACCGCGGTTCCTCCTTTTGCCACGCCGCAGGTCAGGGCCACCGCGGCGGCCGGATCTGCCTCCCGGGTTGCCAGAAGATTCACCGCCTGATAGAGCTGATTCATAATCATCAGCGGATCCACACAGAGCTGGGGCTGGGAACTGTGTCCCCCTTTCCCCTTTATTTTCACGATAAATGTATCCAGGGAAGAAGAATTTACTCCCACAGCATACCCCACCCGACCGGTGGGATCCACGGACTGTACATGCAGGCCGAAGGCAGCGTCCGGTTTCGGATTTTCCAGCACCCCGTTTTCCACCAGGATGCGGGCCCCCGCTCCGGTTTCCTCGCCTGGCTGAAACATCAGCTTCACCGTACCTTCCAGCTCATCTTCCATTTCTTTTAAAATCCGGGCAGCTCCCAACAGCATGGCCGCATGGCTGTCATGGCCGCACATATGACCGTATCCGTTTTCCGAGCGGAACTCCAGGTCATTTTCTTCCTTAATCGGAAGCGCATCCATATCCGCCCGCAGCAGGATACAGGGTTCACCTTTCCCGATCACGGCAGTTACTCCTGTAGCCCGTTCCATCCGCGGAAATCCTGCTCTGATATAATCTTCCGTCATCTTCTCTGACAGTGGTCCTCCACAGGGCTGCCAGGGAATCCCCATCTCGTCCAGCCGGCGGCAGATATAGGCGGTAGTCTGCGGTACATCTGTCCCGATTTCCGGAATCTGATGAAGATATCTCCGGTCCTCTCTGATCTGTCCGAACAGTTCCTCCGCTCGTTTCTTTATCTTCCCGGCTTTCTTCTGCTCATTTTCCATAATGATCTCCTCAAAAAGCAAAGAACCCCGAATTTCAGACATTCCACATTCGGAGTTCTTTTATAATTATAACTGCTAATGAATAATTATTCTAATGTTATCACTTTCCCCAGAATTTATCAATGTTTCTGTTAAGATTTTGCAAAAATATGTAAAATTGCAATAACCGCTACCGCTGCATTCGCAAATTCACGAATTTTCAGGATGGAAATGAAACGCATCCTGACAAATCATTCCACTTCTGGTATGATTATAACATCGGTATGTACAACGCCATACCTTTTTATCAAAGGAGTGTGAAACATCATGTCATCAGACAGACACTTATTTACAAATGGAAACATTTTTACCTCCGCCGGTGATCAGCCCTGCGCGGACGCGATGGCAGTAGAAAACGGCCGCATTCTGTGGATCGGAAAACAGCCAGAAATGCCGGAGTCCCTTTCCTCCTGCCCTTCTGTCACAGATCTGGGCGGCAGGCGGGTCATCCCGGGATTCATTGACGCGCATATGCACCCGGTTATGCTGGCGGATATGCGCAAACAGATCACAGTCATGCCCCCGGCGATCAATTCGATAGAAGAACTTGTCTCAGCTGTGAAAAAGCGCCGGGAAACCCAGAAGCCCGGAGAATGGATCAGCGGCTGGGGCTACGACGAACACGGCCTGAAGGAACAGCGTTCTCCCAGCCGGTATGACCTGGACCGGGGATGCAGCGATTCACCGGTCTATATGCTGCGCACCTGCGCGCATATCTGCTGTGTCAACAGTATGGCCCTGAAGCTGGCCGGAATTGACCGGAACACACCGGATCCGCCGGGCGGAGAAATCGAGCGCGGAGAAGACGGAGAGCCCACCGGCGTTCTCAAGGAAAATGCCCGCAGCCTTGTCTCTGTCCTGCTGCCCCCTGAGTCCCGGGAGCAGAAAGTACAGAACCTTCTGGAGCTGGGCGGTCTTCTCACCTCCCAGGGAATCACCGCCATCTGCGATATGGGCAACCTGGACCATGAAGATAATCTGCCCATCTATGAGGCGGCGGCAGAAAAAGGGTTCCGCCAGCACGTCGGAGTCTATTATATGTGGGATTTCTTTGCGGACGACAAAGACTTCCATATCCCCCCGGAACTCCTGGACCGGAACCGCTCGATTTTCGCGGCCGGTCTGAAGCTGATCGGCGACGGAAGCGTCTCCGGGCGGACCGCCTGGATGAACCGGCCTTACCCCGGCACAGACGGGGAATACGGCATTTCCGTATGCAGCGACAATCTGGTGGAATCCGCCGTTTCCTTCTGCAGGAAAAACCACTGTCAGCTCTCCATGCACGCCATGGGCGGACGGGCAATTTCCCGGATGATCGACCGGGCGTGCCAGGAGGAAAAATGGACGCCGGAGGGCATTCCCTACGTCAGAATCGAGCATGCCACAGATCCCTCAGACGGCAGTCTGAAAAAAGCTGCCGGACACGGCATTTCCTTTGTAACACAGCCGATTTTCCTGTACGCGGAAAGTAAAAGTTATCAGGCCAATCTGGGACAGGAGTGGACCCGCCGGTGCTATCCCATCCGCCATATCCTGGATGAAGGAGTTGTGCTGGGATTTTCCACCGATGCCCCGGCCACTTTCTGGGCTGTGCCTTCCGATCCGTTCCCGGGCATCAAACTGGCGGTAACCCGCACTGCGGCTGACGGCACTGACTGCGGCAGGGATCAGGCCGTAGACGCGGAAACCGCTGTAAGACTTTACACCGCCGGGGCAGCGCAGGCCGCAGGTTTCCCGGACATGGGAATGCTGGTTCCCGGATACCGCGCGGACTTCGCGGTGCTCAGCGATGATATTCTGAATATTCCTCCGGAAAAGATCGATCAGATCCGGGTGGAGGAAACCTATATCGGCGGAGAATGTGTTTACCGCCGGAACGAAAAAAAATAAGAAAAATGAGAGAAAGAGGAAATTTATATGTTTGAATTACCACGTTATAAAGAACCCGATTTTTCAGATCCCAGATTTGCCAGCGCGCCGGATGCAGTCTGCGGGGAAGTAACCATTGACGGCGTTGCCCCGGAAAACTACCACAGCACTTCCATGTATCCGGAGTATTTTAAAATAAACGGAACCTGGACACTTGCCAGAGAAAGCCGAATGGACTCCAGTGTCGTCCTCCGCGACAGCGGAGAGCTGGACGTGGTGGAAAACCGCAATCTGAAAAAGGGAGACAAAGTGATCCTGGGCCGTACTGAAAACGGGGAAGAGGGCATCTACCTGCACAGCACCGGATTTGAATCACCGGAGGAGGCAGACGGCGACCAGTTCGTTTTCCGGCAGGGCCGAAGCAGGGAGACTTCTTATGCCAGAGATTACGACCGTCTTTTTGAGCTGCTCAAATACGAAAGAGAACACGGAAACATTCTCTGGGTTATGGGACCTGCCTTTTCTTTCGACGCTGACGCCAGAAGAGCCATGCAGGCCATGGTGGAGCACGGATATGTAGACGGTCTCATGGCCGGGAACGCGCTGGCCACCCACGACCTGGAAGGCTCCATGTTCCACACGGCTCTGGGGCAGGATATCTACACGCAGAGATCCCATCCCAACGGCCACTACAACCATCTGGATGTAATCAACCGGGTGCGCAAAAGCGGCTCCATCGCCCAGTTTATTGAAGACTATAACATTGACAACGGAATCATGTACAGCTGTGTAAAAAACAATGTTCCCTTTGTTCTCACCGGCTCCATCCGGGACGACGGTCCTCTGCCGGAAGTCATCGGGGACGCTTACGCCGGACAGACAGCAATGCGCGGCATGGTGAAAAAAGCAACCACCGTAATCTGTCTTGCCACCATGCTTCATACCATTGCCACAGGAAACATGACTCCCTCCTACCGTGTGCTGGAAGACGGTACAGTCCGACCGGTCTTTCTCTACACTGTAGACGCCGACGAATTTGTAGTAAATAAGCTGCTGGACAGAGGCAGCCTGGCCGCTACAACAATCGTAACCAATGTACAGGACTTCATCATGATCGTAGCCAAAGGACTGGGGATTCTGTAATCTGCGGCTGATGAGGCCGTAGTGTGGAGATCGTCCGAAACCACCGGGATACATGGTGGATGTTTACGTATTCCGGGGGAAGAGGTGGGGAAGTTCGGTTCCGTTACCACGGCTAAGTAAAACTAACAACCGGGAATCTGGCTAAAAACAAGATTCACAATGGCAACTCGCGTACCGCTCGAACAGTCCCATTGTGAATCTTAACGCCTGATTCCCGGTTGTTAGTTTTACTAAAGCCGTTCAAAAGTCACCGACCTCCCCCACCTCTTCCCCCGGAAAGTCGCATCCATCCGTCAGTATCCCGCCGCTTTCTGTGTTCCTCCAGACAAACAGCAGCTTCGTCAGCTGCAGATCACAGAAAAAAGAAGCACTCCCTGCCGGTCATGCTTCGCTTCTTACGTTATCTTTCCGTCCGGAATCCTGTACGGAAGTTATTATTTTTCATTCCAGGCCCCTGCCCATACCGGTCCGGCCCTTCTCTGACACACTCCCGTCTTCTCCCACTTTCTCTTCCTTCCGCTGAGATTCGGAATTGTAAGTCGGAAAAAACAGCCGGGAAGGCGGGATGGGATGCAGGAGGGCCGTAAAGCAGCGCCGGTCCTTAGAGCGCGTTTTTTGCGCTCTTAGTACCGCTGCGTCTGCGATCCGAACGAAAGTGTGTCCTCCGGCATCCCATCCCGCCTTCCCGGCGTCCTTTTGCCGCTAACAGATCCCGCGGTCTCAGCGGATCAGAATTTCATAGCTCTGCTGGAATTTTTCTCCTCCGGCAACTTTGTTTACACCATGTTTTTCAGAGAGCTCGGAAGTGAATCCCACATCGTCGCATCTGCCCATCCACGGTTCCAGGCATACGAACGGCGCGTCTTTTACGGACCAGATGCCGAAGCTGGGGAATCCCTGGCACTTCAGTCCCACATAGGGAGTGCGGTCTTTATGGCACAGCCATACTTCTTCAATCTGGCCGCCGTCAAAGATCATGGCATCTTTTTCAAACATTTCTTCTGTAACCGGAACATACCCTTCTTCCAGTTTCAACTCATAAACGGTATCCGGATCGGCTGCCGCCTGAGGCAGATCAATAAGAATATAATTCAGAGAATCTTTCCCCGGGAACCACAGCAGGTAATCTGATTTTTTCTCATTCTTCTCCGCGAAACGGAACGCCGGATGCCCGCCGATTGTAAAATACATTGTTTCATCTGCAGGATTTTTTACTTCCCACATTACCTGTATCCTGTCTTCTTTCAGAACATATGTAACCATGAGTTCAAAATCAAAGGGATATACTTCTTTTGTATCTTCTGTAGAGACAAGAAGAAATGATGCCTTCTCTCTGCCTGCAGCAATACAGCGAAATTCACTGTCCCTGGCAAACCCGTGCTGGGCAGTCGGATACTGAACTCCGTTAATAAGCACTGTATTCCTGTATGTTTTTCCTACATTTGGAAAAAGTACTGGTGAATGTCGCTTCCAGTATACCGGATCTCCTTCCCAGAGAATGTCTGTTTCCGTCTTTCTGTCGTAAATCCGGGTCAGCTCTGCTCCCAGTTCTTCTATTTCGACACAGAATCTTTCATTTTCAAGTCTCATACAGTTCTCCTCCTTTAAATAATTTTATATTATGTCAGCGGTATTTCCGCCTGTACGCCTATTCTGCGCTGTCGGCAGAGTCAGAAGTATTCCCTGAGCCTGTGTCTTCCGAGCTGCTGTCATCGGAACTTCCGCTGTCCGAATTGCTGCCGTCGGAACTGCTGCTGTCAGAATTACTGCTGTCATCGGAACTGCTGTCCGTCTGTTCTACCTGTACGCACTGGTCAACCAGGTACTGCATCACAGCGTCCTGACGGATTACATCTTTCAGGAGATCCTCTCCCACTGATTCTGCATAAGCTTCCACATCTGTTGTCCCGGCCATAACTGCATAGCGGAGCATTCCCTCCTGATACTCTTCTTCAGAAGGCTCCAGATTCAGTTTGTCTGCCAGAAGTTTTACTGCCTCCTGCGTCTTGACAACATTCTGCGCGCTCTCCTTCATCTGTGCGTCAAAGTCTTCCCTTGTCATGCCTATATAATTTTCTATAAATGTATCCAGATCAAGTCCTACGCTTACCGCGTACTGATTATAGTACTCCTCTCCGTCGGAGATCTGGGCCTCTACCTCGCCCTCCGGATACTTCTTTGCTTCTATCTGATCCATAAATACGTCCTGCATTTCAGTTGCCAGCAGCTGATCTAGGCAGAACTGGCGGATCTCTTCCTTATATTCATCTACTGTTTCAGACTCTTCACTGTTTTCCTTCACCCATTCATCCGTCAGTTCCGGAACTTCAGATGTGTAGATCTTGTTCAGCACAATGTGGAAGTCCGCAACAACGCCGGACATATCCGGGTTCAGCGAATAATCTTCCGGGAATTGAACCTGAATATCAAATTCATCCCCTGTATTGTGTCCGACAATCTGTTCTTCGAAGCCTTTATAGTCATCTGTCGCCCCGATCATTGCTCCTGAACCAAGCTGGAAAGCATATCCCTCTGCCGATCCCCCGCTGAATTCTTCCCCGTCTATAGTACCGGTGAAATCAATATCTACCATATCTCCGTCCTGAGCCGGTCTGTCCGTAATGGTCTCTTCTTTCACTGACATCTGCAGACGGATCTGGATTTCCGAATCAATGTCATCATCCGTTATGTCCTCCGGAAGCACCTGGGCAACTTCAAGGCCCTTATACTGCTTCACCGTCACATATTCATTTGACAGCTCTCCCGAGCATCCGGCAAGTGAAACAGCCAGAACACCTGCCGTAAGTAATGTAGTCAGTTTCTTCTTCATTGTTCTTCTCCTTTTTCCGCGCGTATTATTTTTTTTGCGCTGTATTTTATTTTCAACCGTCTGATTTTCCTCTGTCTTTTACAGAAGAGGAGAAAGCAGACGCGAAAACTGCTCTTTTGCTTTAATCACAAGGCTTCTCTCGTCATATACTTTTCTCGTCACATGGGTACACCGGGTCATATCATTTTCAAAAGCGCTTTCCAGCCGCTGCACGGTTCTCTCACTGTAAATCACAGCATTTACCTCAAAATTCAGGCCAAAACTGCGGATATCCATATTTGCCGTACCCACGCAGGCTACCATGCCGTCTACACTCAATGTCTTGGCATGAAGGAATCCGTTATTATATACGTAACATTTGGCGCCTGCCGCCACCATGTCTCCGATATAGGAGTATGTGGCCCAGTAAACAAAAGGATGATCCGGTTTACACGGAACCATAATACGGACATCAATTCCCGATCTGCTTGCGATTTTCAGGGCATCCAGTATGGATTCGTCCGGTATAAAATACGGAGTCTGAATATATACATGATCTTTTGCGCTGTGAATCAGACGCAGGTAATTGTCATGGATCGTCTTAATCTGGGAGTCCGGTCCGCTGGAAATAATCTGCACCGGGTCTCTTCCCTTCCGCAGATACACAGGAAGCTCAAACAGTGTATCTTCCAGAAACAGATTTTCTTTTGCGGCATAATTCCAGTCCAGCACAAATCGGACCGCCAGTGATGTAACGGCGGCTCCTTCGATACACAAATGTGTATCCCTCCAGTAACCGAACTTTTTATCCCGGCCAAGGTACTCCCGGCCCACGTTAAACCCGCCTACAAAGCCGATTCTTCCGTCGATTACCACTATCTTTCTGTGATTTCTGTAGTTTACGCGAAGCTGAAGCTTTCCCAGAAGAGCCGGGAAAAACTCCGCTACCATAATCCCCTCTGCCTCCAGCCTCTTCCAGTCTTTGTTATGCATGGTTCTGCATCCCATACTGTCAAAAAGCACCCGGACCTGAACTCCCTCCCGGGCTTTCTGTATAAGAACCTTTTCTATTTCCTGCCACAGCTCATCATTACGGATAATATAATACTGCAGATGGATGTATTTTTGAGCCTGTTTCATCTCGTCAATGAGCGCGCGGAACTTTGCCTTTCCGTCCGTATAAATCCGGATATCATTATTATCCGTCAGAACCGCTTCCCCTGCTTCCAGATTATAAAGAATCAGGTCCTTAAACCGGTTCATTTCCGGATTGGCCAGGCGCAGCCTTTTGTGATATATGGTTTCCTCCTGCCTCCGGACTGCATATTTCAATTCGCCCTCAATTTCTTTTGCCTTGAACATCCTGCTTTTATGAAAATCCTGTCCGATGACCAGATAGAGAACAAATCCTAAAATCGGTATAAAATACATCAGAAGAAGCCAGGTCCAGACTGTCTGCGGGGATCTTCTCTGAAAGAACACAATAATAAGCGAAAGGAAGATGTTAATAATGAACAGATTGTCCATAATGAAATCAGAAACCGTCACCACTCCGCTCCAAATTGTTTCCGCCATATAGTAAAACTCCTTTATTTTATGCGGCCCGCGCATGCAGTACCGCCGGCATACAAAAAACCACTATACACAGTATACTCGTTTTCCTGTTGAAAAGTAACCCCTAAAATTCCACAATTACTTGCACATCAAAAAAAACAATGTTACAATACTACAAGCATAACAGCAAAATATTAAAGGTTTAGGAGGGTTTATTGTGAGTCCATTCTGGATTGCAATGATCGTAATCATTGTCATATTAGTCGTAGCATGTATCGTGTTATATTTTCTGGGTAAGAAAGCCGAAAAAAAGCAGGCTGAACAGCAGGAGCAGCTGGATGCCGTTGCTCAGACCGTCAGTATGCTGATTATTGATAAAAAGAAAATGAAGCTCAAAGAGGCGGGACTGCCCGCCGTAGTTCTGGAAAACACGCCAAAGTATCTCCGACGCGCCAAGGTTCCCGTTGTTAAGGCAAAAGTCGGACCGAAAATTATGACTCTGATGTGTGACGGCCGTGTATTTGAAGTAATCCCGGTAAAAAAAGAAATCAAAGCCGTAGTAAGCGGCCTTTACATAACCGGAATCAAAAGTGTCAGAGGCGGTTCCATCGAAACTCCCCGGAAAAAGAAAAAAGGCTTTTTCTCACGTTTTAGAAACAAATAAAAAAATGTTGGAAATCTGTATTCGGCATACAGATTTCCAACATTTTTTAATTCAGGACTGAAAACTCTCCGCTGTTTTTCGATACAATATCCATTCTGATCTTACAGTCGGCCAGCGGTTCATGATTTACATCCAGCTCATAATCGACCTGAACATTTATTCTGTCATCTTCCACACTGACCTCCATGTTTCTCGTATTTACCCCTACCAGCATCTGCCCGTATGGCGTGCGGTAATATGTCAGGTTTTTTCTGTTCTTTTCAAAAATCATATGCGAACTGGACAGCCCGCTTTTTACGATTTCAACACTGTCCGTACCGGTAATCTTAATTCTGTTCTTTATCGTTCCGGCCATTCCCTCCAGCACTTCATCGTAGATAATATAGTGTTTGCCGCCTTTACAGTAATAACTTGCGGGAGTTACTACTTCAATTGCGTCCCGGCCGGATTCCATAGCCTCCGGTGTTTCTTCCGGCTCCGCCATAATATCAATATGATGCCCGGAAATACTGACTAATACATCCTTTGTCATGTTTTAAAATTCCTCAATATTCACCACATTCGTTGTCGGCACGTCAAAGGGCATCACTGTATTCGCAAATCTGCGGAATTTTTCCGCCGCGTCGCTTACATAGAACGAATAAGTGCTGTGGCTCCCTTTGCCGCCTTCATTCGCCATATCATGTTCGCTTAAAAGTTTCTTCAGATCCATTGCCGTCTCATATGCCGGATTGACGATCTGTATCTTATCCCCCATATATGCGCGGATTTTGGACCGCAGCAGAGGATAATGGGTACATCCCAGAATCATTGCGTCAATATCCGTGCTTCTCATAGACTCCAGATAATACTCAATTACTTCCTGCGTAACCACATGCTCCTTAAAGCCTTCTTCCACCAAAGGAACAAAAAGCGGACATGCTTTCTCAATTACTGTAATGTCCGGGGCCATCTCATGGATAACCCTGGTATATACACCGCTCTGTACAGTAGCGTCTGTTCCCACAACCCCTACCTTGCGGTTTCGTGTCGCCTCTACAGCTGCTCTGGCTCCCGGAATAACTACGCCCATAATCGGAATGTCAAATTCATCACGCACCGCGTCCAGGGCAAGGGCGCTGGCCGTATTACAGGCAATCACAATTGCTTTTACCTGTTTTGTCTTCAGGAAACGAATGATCTGTTCCGAAAAACGGATAATGGTGTTCTGGGACTTACTGCCGTAGGGCACACGGGCAGTATCGCCAAAATATACAATGTTTTCATCCGGCAGCTGCCTGGAAATCTCCCTGGCAACCGTCAGGCCGCCCACCCCGGAATCAAAGACTCCTACCGGGGCCGTCTTCCTGCTTTCTGTACTCACGTTTTCTAATCTCCTTTAAACCGCATTCAACTGAAACTCATGCGGCTTTTTTCCGGTATTTCCGGATTTTTTAAAGCGGACATACAGGTCCGCTTTTCTGCTTTCTTTTTGAATTTAAACCAGATCAGATTACAGTGCAAGTGTCTTCGCAACATCGTACTGATACTGCGGAATTGCTTTTTTCATAGCCAGCGCCTCTTCAATATCAAAGTCCACATACTGACCGTTCTTGTAACCTACCACACGGTTTGTTTTTCCCTGACAAAGAAGATCCACAGCCATGGCCCCCATAATTGAAGCATAAACTCTGTCTTTACATGTAGGGCTTCCGCCGCGCTGCATGTGTCCGAGAATCGTTGCTCTTGTTTCAATACCGGTTGCCTCTTCAATTCTTTTTGCCATGTTAATGGAATCTCCGATTCCCTCCGCATTGATAATAATATAATTCTTCTTTCCGCGCTTTTTGTTGGCCATAATGTCAGCGATAATAGCTGACTCATCGTAATCGTGCTCCTCCGGCATAAGAATACGCTCTGCTCCGTTCGCGATACCGCACCACAGAGCCAGATAGCCGGCGTCACGTCCCATAACCTCAATGATGCTGCAGCGCTCATGTGAGGTCGATGTGTCACGTACTTTATCAATTGCTTCCATTGCCGTATTTACAGCTGTATCAAAACCGATGGTATAATCTGTACAGGCAATATCAAGATCGATGGTTCCCGGAACACCTACTGTGTTTACCCCAAGGTTCGCAAGCTTCTGCGCTCCTGCGAAAGAACCGTCTCCGCCGATAACAACCAGACCATCGATACCATATTTCTTACAGATAGCGGCAGCTTTCTGCTGTCCTTCCTCTGTGCGCATGGACTGGCAGCGCGCCGTCTGAAGAATCGTACCTCCACGCTGAATTGTGTCGGATACGTCGCGGGCCGACAGGTCAATGATCTCCTCCTTCAAAAGGCCGTGATAGCCTCTGCGGATTCCGCGGACTTTTAATCCCCGTGAAAGCGCTGTTCTGACAACTGCACGGATTGCTGCGTTCATTCCCGGAGCGTCTCCTCCGCTTGTAAGAACTCCTATTGTACGGATGCTGTCTTCAATTTCATCCAAATATCTTTCTTTGTCACTCATGTTGTTTTCTGCCATCTTATTTTCCCACCTTTCTACTGAAAATCAGATAAATGCCAAACCCGAGATTATTCTACCTTATTTAGAAATGGTTTTCAATAGCTTTTTCAACCACTTTCACCCGGCTTTCACCGTAATGATTCATCAATCTGCTCAGAATCTGCGGGTTTATCCGTATATTTCTGTTTTTCGGAAAACGTTTTACCGCCCGTTCTTTCGAGCAGTATATCACAACCTCGTCGTCTCCTTCAGAATCCGCCAGATACCCGTATACAATTTCCTCCTCATCCAGGTAAGAGGCCTTATCCGGAAACTGAATCCACAACTCCTTTTTTGTCCTTTCAAAAGGGATCACTTTTTCGCAGATCAGCTTGCTGGCCTTTTCCTCTTCCTCAGATACCCGTCCGCGGATAAATACTTTGCTGTCCGGCTCCAGATACTCCCTGTTCTTCTCATAGTCTCTGGGAAAAACCACAACCTCAACGGTTCCCAGAAGATCCTCTACCGTGACAAAGGCCATCATCTGGTTCGTTTTTGTATGTTTCACCGTCTTATCTGTAATCATCCCGCCTATGATCTCTTTTGCGCCGTCCCGGACTTTCGTTCTTCCGGTCTCTTCATCCGGCTGAAAATCCGCGGTGGTAGCTGAAATCATTTTGCGCCATTTCTCTTCATATTCTTCCAGAGGATGCCCGCTGATATATATCCCCAGAACCTCTTTTTCAAACGCAAGAAGATTTTCTTTTGAATATTCTCCCACATCAGGCAGACGGATCAGGAATTCTTCTTTCTGGTCATCGGAAGCCATATCAAAAAGGCTCATCTGTCCTGCCATAGAATATTTTTTCTCCTGATTTACATGATCTACAATCTGAACATAAATGCTCATAAACTGTTTTCTTGTTCCTCCCAGCGTGTCCAGAGCGCCTGCTTTGATAAAGTTCTCAATGGCCCTTTTATTCAGCACATCTTTTGCCGAAAGCCGGGTAATAAAATCCTCCAGATTTCTGTAGGTCCCGTATGCGTTTCTCTCTTGTACAATCGCCTGAATCACCGGCTTGCCGATGCTCTTAATGGCCGCCAGTCCATACCGGATATTGCCGTTGTCAACCGAAAAATCTGCTTCCCCCTTATTAATATCCGGCGGAAGAATGCGGATATTCATCTGCCGGCAGGCGTAAATATATTCTGCCACTTTTGAAGGGTTTTCAATCACGGATGTCATAAGCGCAGCCATAAATTCCACAGGATAATAATATTTCAGCCACGCGGTCTGATATGCTACAACAGCATACGCCGCCGCGTGCGATTTGTTAAACGCATATTTCGCGAAATCAATCATTTCATCATATATCTTGTTCGCCGTCTTCTCATCAATTCCGTTTTTGATACATCCCGGAACATTTGCGGTTTCATCACCGTATACAAAGATCTGGCGCTCCTTCTGCATTACATCGCCTTTTTTCTTTGACATGGCGCGCCGTAGCAGATCACTTCTTCCAAGAGTATATCCGGCCAGATCCCGCACAATCTGCATAACCTGTTCCTGATACACGATACATCCGTATGTGGGTTTGAGAATCGGTTCCAGCTGGGGGCAGTCATAGGTAATGGAAGACGGATCGTTCTTTCCCCGGATGTACTGGGGAATAAAGTCCATCGGGCCGGGCCGGTACAGAGAAATACCGGCTATAATATCCTCCAGACTGTGAGGCTTCAGTTCTTTCATGAAGCTCTTCATCCCCGCGCTTTCAAGCTGAAAGATTCCGTCTGTTTTTCCGGTTCCGATATAATTTAAAACCGCCTGGTCGTTGTAGTCGATTTTTTCTATATCAAGAGACGGCTCTTTTTTTCCGGCCATCTCCACCGCATTTTGAATCACTGTCAGCGTACGCAGCCCCAGAAAATCCATTTTCAGCAGTCCCAGTTCTTCCAGGGTAGTCATGGTGAACTGTGTGGTTATAGAACCGTCGGCCGCCCGGGATAAGGGCACATATTCATCTACAGGCTTCTGACTGATCACCACTCCGGCGGCATGCATGGAACTGTGTCTTGGAAGTCCCTCCAGACGTTTCGCCATATTGATCAGATCTTTCACCTGAGGATCTGTTTCATAGGTTCTGCGCAGTTCCGGATTCTCCACCAGCGCTTTATCAATGGTTATATTCAGTTCCTGGGGAACCATTTTGGCAATGGAATCCACAAACGCATAGGGCAGGTCCATGACCCGACCCACATCCCGGATCACGCCCCGGGCCGCAAGTGTTCCGAAAGTAACGATCTGAACCACCCGGTCTTTTCCGTATTTACGCACAACATAATCAATAACTTCCTGCCGTCTCTCAAAACAGAAATCCACATCAATATCCGGCATGGAGACACGTTCCGGATTCAGGAAACGCTCAAAAAGGAGCTGATACCGTATGGGATCAATAGTTGTGATTCCCAGACAGTAAGACACAATACTTCCGGCCGCCGAACCTCTGCCCGGACCTACAGCAATGCCGTGGTCCTTGGCATATTTAATGAAGTCCCATACAATCAGGAAATAGTCTACATATCCCATATTTTTTATGGTGCCAAGTTCATAATCAAGCCGCTCTTTCAGTTCATCTGACGGATCCGGATACCGTTTTTCCAGCCCCTCCCGGCAGAGTTTCTGCAGATATTCCCAGGATGTATAGCCGTCCGGCACATCATATTTCGGAAGTTTGGTCACACCAAACTCAATCTCCACATGACACCGGTCTGCTATTTTCTGCGTATTGTCCAGTGCCTGCAGCGCATAGGGGAACAGTTTTTCCATCTCTTCCGGAGATTTCACATAATACTGACCGCCTTCATAACGCATCCGGTTTTCATCTGTCAGTTTTTTTCCGGTCTGAATGCACAGAAGAATATCATGGGCCTTGGCGTCTTCCGCATAGGTATAATGAACATCATTCGTAGCCACAAGTTCAATGCCGGTCTCCGCTGACATCTTCAGAAGCTGTTGATTTACCAGTGCCTGATCCGGAATTCCATGATCCTGAAGCTCAAGGAAATAATTTCCTTCTCCGAAAATATCTCTGTATTCCAGTGCTGTCTTCTTCGCCTCTTCATACAGCCCTTTTACAATATATCTCTGCACCTCTCCTGCCAGACATGCGCTCAGGGCAATCACGCCTCTGTGGTATTCCCGGAGAAGTTCTTTGTCTACTCTGGGCCGGTAGTAATATCCGTCCACGAATCCCTTTGAAACAATCTTCATCAGGTTGGCATACCCTTCATTATTTTCCGCCAGCAGGACCAGATGATAATACCTGTCGTCCCCTCCCGTCACTTCCCGGTCAAATCTGGAATTTGGGGCCACATAGACTTCACACCCGAGGATCGGGTTGATGCCCTGCTTTTTTGCCTCCCGGTAAAAATCAATTACGCCGTACATTACTCCGTGATCCGTAATCGCCGCGCTGTTCATTCCAAGCTCCCTGACCCGGGATACATATTCTTTTATTTTATTTGATCCGTCCAGCAGACTGTACTCCGTATGGACATGCAAGTGTACAAAACTCATCCGTTCCTCCTGATAAAAACTTCCGCTGTGCAGTATTTCAGTATACTCTGTTGAAGCTATATTATATGCAGCTGAACTGTTATGCAAAAAGGGCGGTTTCCTCTCCGGAAACTGCCCTCTGCATCACTCTTGTTTCACATCCTCCTGTCAGAGGAATATGATTCGGTTCCAGGTCGGCCCTGATAACCTTATTTTCCTCCGTGCATCATAAAGTTGATCAGCTTATCTGTATCTTCCGGCTCATATGCGATCACTTCCAGCTCCGGAATCTCTCCGTTTGAAAAAATATTCGCCATGGACACATACTGAGAAAGCTTTGACTTCAGGTTCAGTCTGTCTCCCTCGCCTGTAACAAGCTCAACCTTACCTTTGCAGGAATCAACTACTTTAAAAAATCCTTCGATGTCTGATATATTCTGAACTTTCATTTTCTCTCCTCCTTAATGAAGCTTCACATTACGGTTACTCCCAGGAATGCTGTATCCGCACTCCTATTGCTTATTATACCCTATTTCCCGGGGATTGCAAGTTTAATTTCGGATTTGTCGGAGAGCTGTGAGTGGAGAGGCGTCCGAAAA
>DWZZ01000139.1 GCA_019117305.1 Candidatus Mediterraneibacter merdigallinarum
CAACGTAGAAAAGTCCAGGGAAGAGATCGTTATCAATGAAGAGCCGGTAGATCTGGACGGCCTGAACTATCTTGCAGGAAAGAATGTCGACTTTATCAACAAGAGTGCGATGAACGGTACGATCCTCGCACACACAGACGGTAATGTTCCGAACCTGATGGTGAAGATCCCGGAGCAGAATGAATTCTATCTCGGCGAATTATTCTATTTCTTCGAGTTCGCATGCGGTGTGAGCGGATATTTACTCGGCGTTAATCCGTTCAATCAGCCGGGCGTTGAGAGCTACAAGAAGAACATGTTTGCTCTGCTCGGAAAACCGGGCTATGAGGCAGAGAGAGAAGAGCTGCTGAAGAGACTGTAGACAGAATAGTACAATAAGTTTGAAGTGCCCGTAAAAATGGGGTATAATAAAAGGCAGTCGGAGAAAACCGGCTGCCTTTTTGTAATAGTTCCTGAGGATCCGGAGAATGAGGACGGCAACATGCGGTACAGATGTGATACACAGGAGAAATTTACAGGAGCCGGTAATGTAAAGGAGGAAGTTATTATGTTACGAATCGGAATGCTGACAAGCGGCGGAGACTGTCAGGCACTGAACGCGGCTATGCGCGGCGTTGTAAAAGGAATCTGTTCAAAGAGGAACGATGTTGAGATCTATGGATTTAAAGACGGATATAAAGGTCTGATTTACGCAGATTTCAGTATGCTTACGTCAAAAGATTTTTCCGGAATTCTCACAAGAGGAGGAACTATTCTGGGTACATCCAGACAGCCATTCAAACTGATGCGTGTTCCGGATAAAGACGGATTGGATAAGGTGGAGGCGATGAAGCATACATATCACAAGCTGAATCTGAACTGCCTTGTGATACTTGGAGGAAACGGAACACACAAAACAGCCAATATGCTTCGTGAAGAAGGTCTGAATGTTATTACCCTTCCGAAAACAATTGACAACGATCTGTGGGGAACAGAGATGACATTCGGATTCCAGAGCGCAGTGGATATTGCTACAGATACGATTGACAGAATACACACAACAGCGACTTCCCACAGCCGTGTATTTATTATAGAAGTAATGGGACATAAAGTAGGACATGTTACCCTGCATGCAGGAATTGCGGGAGGCGCTGACATCATCCTTCTTCCGGAGATTCCGTATGATATCAAGGCGATTAAGAAAGTAATCGAAGGACGTTCCAAAGCCGGCAAACCGTTTACAATTCTTGCGGTGGCAGAGGGCGCGATTTCCAAGAAAGATGCCAAACTGTCCAAGAAAGAGTACAAGGAGAAACTGGCGAAGAGAAAATATCCGTCTATTGCCTATGAACTGGCGGAACAGATCGAACAGGAGACGGACAAAGAAGTCCGTATTACCGTTCCCGGGCATACCCAGCGCGGCGGATCTCCGTGCGCGTATGACAGAGTATTTGCCACACGCGTGGGCGCAAAGGCAGCAGAGCTGATTCTGAAGGAAGAATACGGATACATGGTTGCCATGAAGAACGGAGAAACTACAAAGGTTCCGCTGGGAGATGTGGCAGGAAAGCTGAAAACAGTGGATCCGAAGTGCAGCATCATCAAAGAGGCAAGAATGATCGGCATCAGCTTCGGAGATGAATAAAACAGGAACAGGAGAGTAATTCATGTCATATACGGCACTTTACAGAAAATTCCGGCCCGCAGTATTTGAGGATGTCAAGGGGCAGGATCATATCATTACTACATTACAGAACCAGATTAAGGCAAACCGTATCGGACATGCGTATTTGTTCTGCGGAACAAGAGGAACCGGAAAAACGACAGTGGCGAAAATATTTGCAAAAGCCGTAAACTGTGAACACCCGGTGGACGGAAGTCCCTGCGGCGAGTGTGCCATGTGCAGATCTATTGCGGCCGGGACTTCCATGAATGTAATTGAGATTGACGCCGCTTCAAACAACGGCGTGGACAGTATCAGGGAAATCCGGGAAGAAGTGACTTACCGTCCTACGGAAGGACGGTATAAGGTCTACATTATTGATGAGGTGCATATGCTCTCCATAGGAGCTTTTAATGCACTGCTGAAAACACTGGAAGAGCCGCCGGAATATGTTATTTTTATTCTGGCTACAACGGAGATTCACAAGATTCCGGTTACCATCCTGTCCCGTTGTCAGCACTATGATTTTAAAAGAATCAGTATTGAGACGATAACAGACCGGATGAAAGAGCTGATGCACACGGAAAAAGTAGATGTAGAAGACCGGGCGCTGACTTACATTGCCAAGGCGGCGGACGGTTCCATGCGTGATGCATTGAGCCTTCTGGACCAGTGCATTGCCTTTTATCTGGGACAGAAACTGACCTACGACAATGTCCTGGAAGTTCTGGGCGCTGTGGACACGGATGTATTCAGCAGGCTCCTCAGGAAGATTCTGGACAGAGATGTAGCCGGTGTACTGGATATTGTGGACGATCTGGTTATGATGGGCAGAGAACTGACCCAGCTTGCTTCAGATTTTACATGGTATCTGCGGAACTTGCTTCTGCTGAAAACATCTGATAATATAGAGGATGTGCTGGATGTATCCACGGAAAACATGGAGCAGCTCAAAGAAGAAGCCCAGATGATTGATACGGATATGCTGTTCCGGTATATCCGGATTTTTTCCGAACTTTCCGGACAGTTAAAATACAGCACCCAGAAACGGGTTATGCTGGAAGTGGCGCTGATCAAAATGTGTATTCCTGCCATGGAAACGTCTCAGGACTCCGTGCTAGACCGGATTCGCGCAGTGGAAAAAAAGCAGGAAGAACTGGAACAGGAGCTGGAAAGCGGAACTGGTCAGAAAGTTGTATATGTCAGCGGGGATCAGATTCCGGGAGGCGGTCCGGACGGCACCGGCAGTCCGGGAAGAACTGCAGCTGTGAAAAGAGAACTGCCGGCAGCAATACCGGACGATATCCGGGAGGTGGTTAAAAACTTCCGGTCCATTGCAGATGAAGCCTCCGGCATGATAAGAGGATATCTGAAAAAAGCCAGGCTGAGCCTGGGAGGCGACAACCGGCTGCTTATCGTTCTGCCGGATACACTGGGGGCCAGTGTGGTAGGAAGAGAAGATCATGTGCAGGAGCTGACAGAGCTGATCGAACAGAAAATCGGAAAAAAGGTAGAGATCGATGTGCGCTGCGTTGAGGAAGGCAGACATTTTGAAGATACCTTCGTGGATATTGAGCAGAAAATAAATATGGAAATCACTGTGGAGGATTAGATATGGCAAAAAGAGGAGGTTTCCCTGGCGGCGGAATGCCGGGAAATATGGCAAATCTTATGAAGCAGGCGCAGAGAATGCAGCGTCAGATGGAAGAGCAGCAGAAAGAACTGGAGTCAAAAGAGTTCACTGCCACGGCAGGCGGCGGCGCGGTTGAGGTAACTGTGTCCGGAAAAAGAGAAGTACTGAAGGTAAAACTGGCTGAAGAAGTGGTAGATCCTGATGATATCGAAATGCTGGAAGATCTGATTGTAGCAGCGGCAAATGAAGCACTCAGAAAAGTAGAAGAAGAGTCCGGCGCGGCAATGTCAAAACTGACAGGCGGAATGCCGGGAATGTTCTAGTCTTCGGAATATTCTGAAAATACGCGCCAAAGGGGACGGGCCCTTTTGGAAAGGGGGTTGTCCCCTTTGAGCAGAATATTCAGAATCTTTGCGTATAAAAGGGGCCGGCGCTTTCTATGGGAGCCGCTCCTTTTCAATTTATGACAGAGGTATAGGAAATGGACTATTACAGTAATCAGATCAGCCGTCTGATAGAAGCGTTTTCCCGTCTTCCCGGGATCGGGAACAAATCAGCTCAGCGGCTGGCCTTTCATGTGATTAATATGCCGCTGGATCAGGTGGAATCCCTGGCCGGCGCGATTGTAGATGCAAGAAAAAATGTGAAATACTGCAAGGTATGCTGTACGCTGACAGATCAGGAGATCTGCCCGATCTGCAGCAACAGTGAGCGGGATCATAAGACAATTATGGTGGTTGAAACGCCCCGGGATCTGGCAGCCTATGAAAAGACAGGAAAATACAACGGTGTTTATCATGTGCTGCACGGAGCAATCTCGCCCATGCTTGGAATCGGACCGGGGGATATCCGTCTGAAAGAGCTGATGGAACGGCTTCAGGGAGACGTGGACGAAGTGATTATCGCTACAAACTCCAGTCTGGAAGGCGAGACAACGGCCATGTATATCAGCAAGCTGATTAAACCTGCAGGCATCAGGGTGAGCCGGATTGCAAGCGGAGTTCCGGTCGGGGGCGACCTGGAATATATTGATGAAGTTACGCTGCTCCGTGCGCTGGAGGGCAGAACAGAACTTTGACGGATCCGCCTCAGATCCAGGGCGTCAGTTTTTACTTTTCTGAAGTGTGAGGGAATTTTATGAGCAGAAAAAAAGTGACATCATCCGATGTGGCAAAGAGGGCCGGCGTGTCTCAGGCCACGGTGTCAATGGTTCTGAATAAAAAATACAATGTGTCTTTTTCAAAGGAAGTAATACAGAATGTGGAACAGGCGGCCGAGGAGCTTGGCTATGTTCTGCCGAAGAGAAAGGTTCAGAGGGAGGAACGCAGAGAAAAACTTCTGGTCGTGATCAGTCCGAACCTGACGAATCCGTATTATGTCATGCTTCTCCAGGGAATTGAGTCAAGAGCCACAGAGCAGGGATACGGAATCTTCGTCTGTAATACTCAGAGGGATCTGAAGCTGGAAGAGCGGTATCTGAAGATGATGTCAGATATCAATCCCCAGGGAATTATTTATATCTGCAATCCGAGTAAATGTTTTATGGGAAAAGTGGAAGAACTGTCCAAAAAGATCCCGGTGGTTGTTATTAATAACCAGGATGAGAAGCTGAATGTGGATGCGGTTGAGCTGGATAATTCAAAACTGGGACGGCTGATGGCCAGGCATCTGATTGAACTGGGACACCGGCATGTGGCATATATTGCTCCTCCGCTGACGGTGCGGCAGAAGCAGAGATCCCGGCGGGTGGAAGGGTTTCTGGCGGAGTTTCAGAGTGTAGGGCTTGGAGACAATGTGATCATTAAGGCGGCCGATGAAAGAACGGATGCGGATATACCGGGGATTGATTCGGAGTACCGGATCGGATATGATCTGACGAAAGAGCTGCTGAAAGAGCATAAAGAGCTGACAGCGATTGCAGGACTGAATGATATGATTGCCTTCGGAATTCTGGATGCCCTTCATGATGAAAAATACAAAGTGCCTGGGGATATGTCCGTAATGGGCTGTGATAATACGCTGTTTGCGAAAGTGAAAAAAGTTTCTCTTACTACCATAGAACATTTTGTAATTTACAAGGGAATGGACGCATTTGACATCATAACGAAAAAAATAAATTCCCGCAGGAAAAAATACACGGAAATTGAGCCTGTAAGTATATATCATGTGGAATATGAACCCCGGATTGCCGTCAGAGGAACAACGTCTTATCCGCCGAGTGAAAAAAGAAAAATTAATAAAAAACAGAAGTAATATTAGTAATCACATTTTATTCTAAGCAGTTAAAACCGCTAAAAATAAAGGATTATGAAATATTGCTTCTTTTTTTATTAGTTAATATAAATAAAATATAATTAATAAGATGAATTATCAATTTAAAATCTGCGTTAATATTTTTTAATCCTGTTGACCAGTGTTTTTTAAACCTTTATAATCAGATTATAAAGGTAAACGAACCAAAAAAGGAGGAACAAAAATGAGGTTTTTTATTGACACAGCCAATGTTGACGACATCAGAAAAGCCAACGACATGGGCGTTATCTGCGGCGTAACAACAAATCCGTCTCTGATCGCTAAAGAAGGACGTGTTTTTGAAGAGGTTATCGCGGAGATCGCGTCTATCGTAGACGGACCGATCAGTGGCGAGGTAAAGGCAACTACAACTGATGCAGAGGGTATGATAAAAGAAGGCCGTGAGATTGCAAAAATTCATCCGAACATGGTTGTAAAAATTCCCATGACAGTGGAAGGACTTAAAGCATGTAAGGTGCTTTCTTCTGAAGGAATTAAAACAAATGTTACTCTTATCTTCACATCCAACCAGGCTCTTCTGGCAGCAAGAGCAGGCGCTACATATGTATCTCCGTTCCTGGGCCGTCTGGACGACATTTCTGTAAGAGGTGTGGATCTTGTGGCTGAAATTGCTGAAATCTTCAGAGTGGCAGGCATTGAGACACAGATCATCGCTGCAAGCGTGCGCAATACAATGCACATCACGGACTGCGCGCTTGCCGGAGCTGACATTGCTACCGTACCGTACAAAGTAATCGAGCAGATGACACATCATCCGCTGACTGATGCCGGAATCAAAAAATTCCAGGATGATTACAGAGCAGTATTTGGTGAGTAATTAAAGAAGAAGTCAGATAATTTGAGCAAAAGGGGATGTAACCCTTTGAGTGAAATAGTCAGACAATTCAGAAAAAGAGGAGAATTTCATGGACAAGTTAAAATTAATGAAAACTGCCAATGAAGTCCGCAAAAGTATTGTAACGGCTGTCCACAGTGCGAAAGCAGGACATCCGGGCGGATCATTGTCAGCAGCAGATATATTTACCTATCTTTATTTTGAAGAAATGAACATCGATCCGGCAGATCCGAAGAAAGCAGACCGCGACAGATTCGTGCTTTCCAAAGGACACACAGCTCCGGGTCTGTACTCTGTACTGGCAGAGAGAGGATATTTTCCGAAGGAAGATCTTAAAACACTTCGTCACACAGGTTCCTACCTTCAGGGACATCCGGATATGAAGCATATTCCGGGTGTTGATATGTCCTCCGGTTCTCTTGGTCAGGGAATCTCTGCTGCAGTAGGAATGGCTCTGGCAGCAAAGCTGACAGACGCAGATTACAGAGTGTACACACTGCTTGGCGACGGAGAGATTCAGGAAGGTCAGGTATGGGAGGCTTCCATGCTGGCAGCACACCGCAAACTGGACAATCTTGTTGTAATCGTTGACAACAATAACCTTCAGATTGACGGAGCAATTACAGAAGTCAACTCACCGTATCCCATCGACAAGAAGTTTGAAGCGTTTAATTTCCATGTAATTAATATCGATGGAAATGATTTTGATCAGATCGACGCAGCATTTAAAGAAGCAAGAACAGTAAAGGGACAGCCGACTGCCATTATTGCAAAGACAGTAAAAGGCAAAGGCGTTTCCTATATGGAAAATCAGGCCGGATGGCACGGCAAAGCTCCAAACGATGAAGAGTACAAAATCGCTATGGAAGATCTTGAGAAAGTAGGTGAAGCATTATGTCAGATGTAAAGAAAATCGCAACAAGAGACAGTTATGGCAATGCATTAGCCGAACTCGGCGCAGAGCACAAAGATCTGGTTGTTCTGGATGCGGACCTGGCAGCAGCTACAAAGACAGGTGTATTTAAAAAAGCATTTCCGGAGCGTCATATTGACTGCGGTATCGCAGAGTGCAACATGATGGGCGTAGCGGCAGGTCTTGCCACAACAGGACTGGTTCCGTTCGCAAGCTCCTTTGCAATGTTTGCGGCAGGAAGAGCGTTTGAGCAGGTTAGAAACTCCATCGGATATCCCCACCTGAACGTGAAAATCGGTGCAACGCATGCCGGAATTTCCGTAGGTGAGGACGGAGCTTCCCACCAGTGTAATGAGGATATCGCACTGATGCGCAGCATCCCGGGAATGGTCGTTATCAATCCTTCTGATGATGTGGAGGCAAAAGCTGCAGTTCGCGCTGCATATGAGCATGATGGTCCGGTTTACTTAAGATTCGGCCGTCTTGCAGTACCGGTAATCAACGACAGACCGGATTATAAATTTGAGCTTGGAAAAGGCGTTGTTTTAAGAGAAGGTAAAGATGTTACTATCGTAGCAACCGGACTTCCGGTAAGCGAGTGCCTTGAAGCAGCTGAGAAGCTGGCTGCTGACGGAATTGACGCGAAGGTGATCAATATCCACACAATCAAACCTCTTGATGAGGATCTGATTGTTGCGGCTGCTAAAGAGACAGGAAAGGTCGTTACAGTTGAGGAACATTCCGTAATCGGCGGACTGGGAAGCGCTGTATGCGACGTTCTGGCTGAGAAAGCGCCGACAAAAGTGCTTAAAATCGGTGTGAACGATACATTCGGCGAGTCCGGACCGGCAGTTGAACTGCTTAAGAAATACGGACTTGATACAGAAGGTATCTACGAGAAAATTAAGGCATTTGTATAAAAGAGGCTGATCTCTTTCATATAAAGGGCGTTCTGAAAGCCGTAAGCGGCCGGAGGGACGCCCTTTTTCAATTTATGGGAGATTGAGGAAGTAGAGGCTTATGGTCTGTTTTCAGAGTATATTTCCGCATTCAGTTTAAATAAATCTCAATGTTTCCAGCAAGCCGCAGTATTTATCAGCTATCACAATAATCCATCCCTCACGCGTTCTGGGAATATGCAGAAGTGTCACAGGCCACATGTGGTTCAGAATAATATCTCTTTCCGTATGATTTAGTTTAAAATACTTCCGGGCATTTTCAAAAGCGGCGGCCGGGTGCGTAAGTCCGTGGAGCTTTTCTCCGGTTTCTTTCCCATGAGTATGCCAGTCGTAGAGAAAAAGATCGTGAAGCATTCCTGCTCTGGCCGCGGATCTGCAGTCCAGATTCAGCGCCCGGCACCATTTATAGTTGAAATAGGCCACATGACGGCAGTGGTCGTAGCAGTTTGTTCTGCCGTGATGGGGATAATCCTTCATCTGCTGTACAGTCGGATGATACAAAATATCTTTTATACTGCAGTGGAACTGGCGGAGCCATGTCAGATGACGTTCCCTTCTTTTTAATATTATTTTTCTAAATATTTTCCGTGTATTCATAAATGTTTCCTTTAATAATTATTCAGATTTATATGAAATTAAGAACAGTGCCGATCCTGTTTGCCGGCAGGGATGCTGCGCTGCCGCAAATATATTGTATCCCGGCTGATGGAGTTATGCAAAGAAAAGGGATAAAACTATAGAAATATTTTTCTTAAAATGATACAATATACGCAAATCACATTCATTATGTTTTGAATCAAATCGTCAGATTCTTTATCTGAAGTTCCGGATCGGGACAAAATTCAGCAGAAATATATTTATATAGGAGGAGATTAATGCCGAGGACCAGGCGGAAACAAAGTGGAACAGATGTATATCATATAGTTTCCAGAGGAAATAATCAGGAAAATATATTCCCCGAGTCAAAAGATAAAAATTACTTCTTTGGGATTATGAAAACCCAGGCAGAAAAATTCGAAGTGAAAATATATGCATATTGTATTATGTCAAATCATGTGCATATACTTGCAAAGGTAGAGTTTAAGGCCCTTTCCCTTTTTATACAGGAAACAAACTCAAACTATGCCGTTTACTATAACTGTAAATACCAGAAAAGCGGCCATGTATTTCAGGGAAGATTCTTCAGCAGCTGTGTGGAAACGGAGGGATATCTGTTAAGCTGTGTGCGTTATATTCATAACAATCCTGTAAAAGCCGGGCTGACTTCAGATGTAAGAGCATATTTATTCAGCAGTGCGGTGTATTATTTTGGTTCTGATAAAGAAAGAACACAGGGAATCGTATCAGAAGAAATATTCCACATACTCGAAAAAAGATTCAAAAATTTCGATGAATTTCTTGAATTTCACAATAATTTTGACAATCAGGAATTCCTGGACATTAAAGAAGAAAAAGAAGAACATGATTTCCAGAGAGCAAAACACTGGATAAAAAAATACGCCCGGAGCCGGGGCATTGAAAAACTAAAAACATTAGAAAACGTGCCCTTTTTCAGGAAAGACTGTCTACGGAAATGCAGGCAGGAGCTGGGAATGTCGGAAAATAAGATTGAGAATATTCTGAAAATATTGGCCAAAGGGGACTGACCCCTTTCCAAAAGGGTCCGTCCCCTTTTGTCGAACTTGTCTGACATCAACTGATAAATTCAGCTAAATCTTTATGCTATGCTTAGAAAAAATTTAAGCAGAGGTGAATATAGATGGAAAGACAGTTACCAAAAAATGTTCGTCAGATCGGGAATGTAAGCGATAGTCCCAAGATATATGTTGAAGATTATGTTGATACTTTTTTTGCTCAGTTGTGCGAGAAATGTGAGAAAGGAGGAAATACTCCCATAGGGGCATTTCTGATCGGCGATATAGTAACAGGAAGTGATGAAGAGTATGTATATATATACGGCGCGGTTCAGATGCATGAGCTGAAACTGTCGGGGAATGAATATGTGATTGATGAAAATACCTGGCGCTGCGCTTATGAGGACTGCAAACAGTTTTTTGAAGACGGAGAGATGCTCGGATGGTTTGTGGCTCATCCGGGAGTGCCTCTGACGCCGGAACCGTCTACAGTAAAGCTTCACAAGAAATCATTTCCAAAGAAAAACACAGTATTTATTATGAAGGATCCTGTGGAGAAAGATGAAACATACTATGTACATAAAATGAATGATCTGATGGAAATCAGCGGTCATTACACGTATTATGAAAAAAATCCGTGTATGCAGAACTACATGATTTCCAGTCGAAAAAAAAATGGGGTGTCTGCCACGGAAACTGTTGAAGACAGAGCTGCGAAGGACTTTCGTAATATGGTTAGAACACGCGGGGAGCGTCAGAGACAGAAAAAGACAGGAAATCTGATGTATGCGGCAAGCGCGGCTCTTGTGCTTATTGTGATCGTTATGGGAGTTACTATGATAAGCAGTTTTGACCGGATGAAATCCGTCCAGAGTACGCTGAACAGTCTTACCGGAAAGACAGATACTGTCGAGACACAGGAGACAAGCGGTCAGGTAACGGCAGTTACTTCCGATAATGAGGCAGAACCAGACGAAACAGATGCAGCCGGGATACAGGCGGATGATGCGGATTCACAGAAGACAGAAGATTCACAGAACGACAGTTCAGATGCAGATTCACAGAATGAGGACGAGTCCGGTCAGAATGCCGCGGATACGCAGACATCTGACGGAGGGACAAGTTCTTCGGAAAACGGAAGCGATGGCGTTTACATTGTTGAAAAAGGCGATACCCTGGCGATTATAAGCAGAAAAATGTACGGGGATGTAACTCATGTGGATGCGATCTGCAGAATGAACGGCATTACAGATGGAAATCTGATTTATGTAGGTCAGAAATTGCTATTACCATAAAATCGTGCTATACTCAACAGGAAAACGAAAACCAGCAGCAAGGGGAGTATTATGACGCAAAAGAAAAATCCTCATTTGAAAATTGTGAAGCCCCCGGAAGATCTGGAAGAGATAAAAAAGCAGACAGGACGGCTGCGCCGGGAAAAAGTCAGAAGAATTCTTGTAATGGCAGTAATTATTATCCTGGCTGTGTGCGGTACATATCTGCTTTTGAAAAACCAGAGTTACGGTCAGGCCCGTCTGGCGACAGAATATAAAAATGATATTTCAGATTCGAACAATTATGCCAGTTTTGCCGGTGGTTTTATCCGTTATAGCAGGGATGGGGTCGTATTTTTAAATAAAAAGAACGAAGAGCAGTGGATTCAGCCGGTTCAGCTGCAGAATCCGATTATTGAAGTCAGGGACGAGGCTTTCGCGGTAGCAGACAATGGCGGAAACAGTATTTTCGTATTTACAGAAGACGGCCTGAAAGGCGAGATTGAGACAACGCTTCCCATAGAGAAGATCACAGTCTCAAACCAGGGAATCGTAAGTGCGATTCTGAAGAATGAAAATTCTCCCAGAATTATGTCTTATGACGCTACGGGTAATATTCTGGTAGAGCAGCAGATTACAATGAATACACTGGGATATCCGACGGCTCTTGAATTGTCGGATGACGGAACAATACTTGCTGTTTCTTATCTGTATACACAGGGAACATCACTGAAGTCAAGAGTAATATATTACAATTTTGGTGAGACGGGACAGGAAGAAACAGACAATAAAGTAACCACCGATATATATGACAATACCGTTATGGCAGACATCTTCTTTATGGGAAATAACAGATCCGTTGTTATAGGCGACAACTGTTTTGCGATTTACAGAGGAAGTGATATACCTGAAAAGGTAAGTGAAGTACAGATTGGCCAGGAAATCAGAAGTGTATTTCATTCGGACAGATATATCGGATTTATTCTGCTGAACCGGGATAAATCCGGATATGAACTCCGGCTGTACAATCGCAGCGGAAATCAGATTCTGAACCGGGAGATTGACGGCGACTACAGCAATGTGAAAATTGACGGTGACGAAATCATAATGTATGATGGAAGCAACTGCTGTATTGTTACAATAACAGGCATTCTGAAATATGAGGGAGATCTGGATGTCGAAATTCTGGAGATGTCCCGTGCGGCAGGATTAAACAGATACTATGTGATGAGCGTCGATGAACTGCGTGTGATTTATCTGACGAAATAGGTGATACTATGGGAAACTGGCTGTTAATTATAGTTGCGGTAATTTTTATAATTTGTATTATTATAGGTTATATTCAGGGATTTCTGAAATTCGGACTGTCTCTTCTGTCAACAGTTCTGACTCTTATACTTGTGCTTTTTCTGTCCCCGTTTGTGGCAGACGCGCTGGAAAAATATACACCTATAGATGAGCTGATTGAACAAAAATGTGTGGAGACATTTATGCCGGAGATATCGGAGGATGAGCTTGCCAATCTTGATCTGAGCGGAACTCCGCTGGAAAATCTGAGCCCGGAAGAGCTGGAAAATCTGAATGATCTCGACTGGAAGGCACTTGGCATTACACCGGAGGATATCCTCAGTGTGCTCGGCGAGATTCCGAAAGATGTACAGATCAGCGAAATAGAAAATGCATCTATCCCTGCATTTATTAAGGACATGCTTCTGCAGAATAATAACAGTACAGTATATGGAGAACTGGGCGTGAACAGCTTTCCGGCCTATGTGGCGACCTCTATATCACGGCTCGTCCTCAATGTACTGTCCTTCCTGGTGACATTTCTGCTGGCGATTATCATTGTAAAAGCACTTATGTTTGCGGTAAATATTATCGGCGAACTTCCGGTTCTGGGACTGATCAATCACATAGCCGGAGGCGCACTGGGGCTTGTTCTGGGACTTGTTGTAATATGGCTTGGATTTCTGATTATAACATTATTGTATTCGACTGCAGTGGGAAGCGCCTGTTTTGACATGGTGGAAAAAAGCAGTATTCTGACATTCCTGTACAACTGCAATCCGTTCCTTCTCCGGCTGACGGGACTCTGAGAAAGAATATAATTCATAGTGGTTGAAGCAGGAAAATCTGCGGAAACAGAGCGGCCGGCGCCGTATTGAGTGAAGACGGAAGGGCATCGCAAAAAAGGCAGTAAAAGACGGAAAATATATTGACAGTATATTTAAAATATGGTATTGTATAAAAGTTCTTATAAGAAGTTTTTTATAAGAACTCCTGGGGGATTAGCTCAGTTGGGAGAGCGCCTGCCTTGCAAG
>DWZZ01000140.1 GCA_019117305.1 Candidatus Mediterraneibacter merdigallinarum
TCGGTCTTTTGAGGGGAGTATAAATAATTAATAAGGGGTTGTAGAAAGTAACCTTTCTACAAAACATAGTATAATATATCAAATTGGAAAAAGCAAGAAAAAAATAAAAAAACAGAAAAAATAAAAACATGTAAAAAAGTGAATAAAAAATGCCTGAGTAAGAGACAATAACAATGTATCAAATAAACAGGAGGGAATACTCATGGCAAAGAACTACACAAATACAAACAATTCAAACAAAAACATGAACAAAAACACAACTACAAACAGTAATTCCTATTCATCCTATGCTGACGGGCAGAGCAAGAATAAGAATACAAACAAAAATACTGTTCAGGGCAATAAGAATTGTGGGAAAACCAGAGATGCCTATGACGAAAGCGACCGTTACTAGTTTTCCGGGATATTTTATCTGCTGAAAATCAGGACGGAACATGCAGGGGCAGAGTAAAGTTAAACTTTACTCTGCCCCTGATTTATAGTAATATGAAAGAAGACGAATTGTGAGGATGGAAAAGTTTTATGGAGAAAATGGAGTGGATTGCCCCCTGTCATTTCGGACTGGAATCTGTTCTGAAAAGAGAAATTCAGAATCTGGGATATGAGATTACTCAGGTAGAAGACGGAAGGGTTACATTCCGGGGCGGAATGGATGCCGCCTGCAGGGCCAATATATTTCTGCGCACTGCGGAACGGATTCTTTTAAAAGCGGGCTGCTTTACCGCGGTTACTTTTGAAGAACTCTTTCAGAAGACGAAAGAAATTCCGTGGGAGAGATATATTCCTGAAAACGGAAAGTTCTGGGTTACGAAAGCCGCGTCTGTCAAAAGCAGGCTGTTCAGTCCCTCGGATATTCAGTCTATAATGAAAAAAGCTATGGTAGAGAGAATGAAATCCCGTTATTATACACAGTGGTTTACAGAAGACGGGGCTTCCTATCCTGTCCGTGTATTTCTGATGAAGGATGTGGTCACGGTAGGGATTGATACCACCGGAGTATCTCTTCATAAAAGAGGATACCGTCCTGCTGCCGGAAAGGCTCCTATTGCAGAAAATCTTGCCGCGGCACTGATTATGCTTACCCCATGGAAGAAGGAACGGATCCTTGTGGATCCCTTCTGCGGCAGCGGAACCATTCCCATCGAAGCGGCTATGATGGCGGCGAATATAGCTCCCGGCATGAACCGGGAGTTTACGGCAGAACAGTGGACCAACCTGATTGACAGAAAATACTGGTATGAGGCCATAGATGAGGCGCATGACCAGATGGATACAAATATTGAAACAGACATCCAGGGGTATGACATAGACGGCGATGTCCTGAAAACCGCAAGGAGAAATGCGGCAGATGCGGGAGTTGACCATCTCATTCATTTTCAGCGCCGGGAAGTCAGTCAGCTGAGCCATCCGGGGAAATATGGATTTATCATTACGAATCCTCCTTATGGCGAAAGGCTGGAAGAAAAGGCAGCGCTTCCGAAACTGTACAGAGAATTCGGAGAGAGTTTCCGAAAGCTGGATACGTGGTCTGCCTATATGATTACCAGTTATGAAGATGCAGAACGATATTTCGGAAGAAAAGCAGACAAAAACAGAAAGCTATATAATGGAATGCTGAGAACGTATTTTTACCAGTTTACCGGCCCCAGGCCGCCGAAACAGAAAAGATAGAAGGTACATAAAATGAAAAGAAGAATAGTATTTGCCACTGGTAATGAAAATAAAATGAAAGAAATCCGTATGATTCTGGCCGATCTCGGAATGGAAATCGTATCCATGAAGGAAGCCGGCGTTGATGAAGAAATTATAGAAGACGGCATGACTTTTGAGGAAAATGCGGAGATTAAGGCAAGAACCGTATCGAGAGTGCTGACAAACGATATTGTTCTCGCGGACGATTCCGGACTGGAAATTGATTACCTGGATAAAGCGCCGGGTATTTATTCTGCAAGATTTGCAGGAGAGGACACTTCTTACGATATAAAGAACCGGATTTTACTTGACCGGCTGGAGGGGGTGCCTGACGATGAGAGAACTGCCCGGTTTGTGTGTGCTGTGGCAGCAGTTTTCCCGGACGGGACATCGTGTACGGTCCGGGAAACGATTGAAGGTCAGATTGCCCATGAAATTGCCGGGGATAATGGATTCGGCTATGATCCGATTTTCTATGTCCCTGAATACGGGAGTACAACAGCGCAGATGGATCCGGAGCAGAAAAATCTGCTCAGTCATCGGGGAAAAGCACTTCGGGCAATGAAAAGAATTCTGGAGGAAAAACTGAGAGAGGAAGCGTTATGAGAGTGTTGATTGTCAGTGATACACACGGCAGACATAATGGCCTGGACCGTGCACTGCAGGAGGCCGGAGATATCGATATGCTGATTCACCTGGGGGATGTCGAGGGCGGAGAAGAGTATATTGACACAGTTGTGGACTGTGAGAAGCATATAGTCAGGGGAAATAATGACTTTTTTTCAGATCTGCCCAGAGAAGAGGAGTTTTACATCGGAAAGTATAAGATTTTTATTACACATGGACACTCCTATTATGTATCTCTGGATCCTGAATATATCCGGGAAGAAGGAAAGGCGCGGAAGGCCGATATCGTAATGTTCGGTCATACGCACAGACCTTTTTTCGAAGAGATGGACGAGATTATTGTACTGAATCCAGGAAGTCTTTCTTTCCCGAGGCAGGAGGGCAGAAAGGGCAGTTATATGATTATGGAAACAGATGGAGAGGGTCGTCCTTATTTTAAGCAGTGTTACCTGGAGTGACAGGCGGGAATGATGAAAATATAGTTTTTAAATGAACTGAAAAAAAGGTTAAAAAAAATTAAAAAAAATGTTGACAAGATAAGGGCTCTATAATATAATAATCAATGCGCTACGGGTTAGACAGGAAAACGTAGAAGGAATACCGGGGTGTGGCTCAGCTTGGCTAGAGCGCCTGGTTTGGGACCA
>DWZZ01000141.1 GCA_019117305.1 Candidatus Mediterraneibacter merdigallinarum
CTCCACTCACAGCTCTCCGACAAAAATCCGAATTTGAACTTCTTATTTCTGTTACTTTCTGTCAGAGAATTCCGCCGCCTCCCTGATCCACCCCATAAGTTCATCATCAATCTCTTCAAGTTCAGAGATCAGTACATGATGGGTCCACCGGTTCGGATAAGGTTCGGTCGCAATATCGATGCGCGGGGACTCTGCTTTGTGTTCCAGCCCGAAAGTCACAACAATGTAGCAGTCCGGACAGTCTTTTTTCCTCCTTACTCCCGCAAAAGAAACACAGGCAAACATATGTCTGTTGTAAAAAGAAATCTGCGTCTTCTGAACCTTGATTCTTACCTCCGGAACAAGATCCTCGACACATTTTTCGAATTTTTCATATAATGGGATTGCATCCGGATACCTGTCAAAAAACTGTAATATCTGTTCATCCATATTTTTAATCTCCATTATCAATAAAATATATTCTTATATGCTGCTTTTCCGTGTTTTCCGCCTCTTCCGGGATATTCCGGCCGCCTGGTCAATCCTTTTTTTCAATGTCTCAACCTCATGGCCATAAATCGGCTGCTGGAACTGGAATTTCCGTATTCTGCCGCTTTTGTCAGTAAAAATAAAATAGTAATAGTACAGCTGCCTGCCCGGCCCGCTGTAAAAACGAGAATAGTGCTTGTATACTTTCTTTTCAATTTTGCATCCTGCTATATCCCGATACTGATAAAATCTTCCGTTAAACGGACCGGAACGGAAATAAAACCCTGATTTGCCAATCCACACTTTAAAACACAGGTAACGAATAATAACTGCCGCCAGTATAATAAGCGCGGTTCCGATTCCGCCCAAAAGCATAATCCCGCCAAGACCTCTGCCCCTCACACCGGATATCAAAGGAACCGTTATGGCGAGCATCAGAGCCAATAGCGCAATGCAGACTACAATACTTGTTTTTCCATATATTTTTCCGTCAATTATATACGCTTTACAGCCCTCGTCTGTATCCGGCGGAAGTATACCGGCGCCGCCCTCCCGGACACATTTTATCAGATAGTGAACTCCTTCCGATTCATAGGGGTAAAAAGGGAATCTCACCACCCGGCCGTCTGCCGGCCGATAATTAACGAAATGCTGTTCCATCCCGTTCAGACTTTCTCCGGAGCTTTCCCAGGCCTCGCTGATTTCCCGATATGCTGCGAATCTTCCGTTTCCCGGTTTCGTCTGATAAAAAATGCCCCTTTCTCCAATAAGGACTTTAACGAATTTCGCCTGAAAAATACAGACAAATACAAGTACAAGAGCAATGGCTGTTAAGAGCAGGGAAAAAAGAAAAATCCCCTGTTTGTCAAGATAAAGATAAATACTGACACCACCGAAAAGAACCGCCAGAAACAGAGACGGAATAATTCCCCGGGCTCTGCCGCCGACTTTATATTTCCACTTTTCATTTTTCACTGATACTCATTCCTTTTTTCAACAATACAGAATCAAAACACTGTCTTTTCTTATACCCCCATCTCTTCCAGCATTTCTTTTACTGTTTTCCCATATACCGGATGTCTTTTATAAGGCGCGATCTGTGCCAGGGGTTCCAGTACAAAGCTTCTTCTTTGCATGTCCACATGCGGAATGCAAAGCTCCGTCTCCTGTACAATCAAATCATCATAAAAAATAATATCCAGATCCAGTGTCCGCGGTCCCCAGTGAACCTTTCGTTCGCGGCCCGCCTCACTCTCAATCCGGTTCAGCTCTTCTAACAGTTCCTCCGGTGGCAGAAGCGTCTCAAGTTCCAGACAGCCGTTCAGAAAATTGTCCTGATCTGTCACTCCGTAAGGCTCGGTTTCAATCAGATCCGAAATCTGCTTTACCTGACATCCTCTGATATCGTTTAATGCTTTTACCGCGTCCTTTATGTACGCTTCCCGGTTGCCCAGGTTAGAACCCAGGGCAATATAAGCCGTATGCCTGCCTCGTCTGATCTCTACGCTTACTGTCTTTAATGACTGCCGGATCGGAGCCCATGGTTTTTTGATTTCCAGCCTTATTTCCTGAAGGAGCGGATATTTTATCAGCAGTTCTTCCGCAAGATTCTCTGCCGCGCTCTCCAGAAGTTTAAACGTATGCTTCTTCAGATACAGGCTGATAAAAGCGCTGACCTCCCCGTAATGAACAGAATCTGCCAGATCATCTGTTTTCCCCGCTTTCCTTGTATCTGTATACAGATCCGCAGATATGACAAACTTTTGTCCGAGAGCATTTTCCTCGGGAAATACTCCATGATTTGCAAATACTTCAAGATCTACAATACGGATTCTGTCTCTGTTTTTTTCATTTCTGTCTGTAGTCATCACATCAAACTCCCGCTCTGCTTTCTATTATTATACTTTTCCCGCTAAATGGACAGCCCGCCGTCCCATAAACTCTTTCACTGGCTTTGCGTCATTTTCCGGTTTAAAAAACGTACTGCATCAGTGCCCGCGTCATCTGTACTGCTCTTTTGTTCTTTCTGACATCATGCACTCTCACAAATGCGCATCTTTTCTGGACGCCGTAAACTGTTGTAACCAGCGTTCCTTCTTCCCTTTCTTCTGCCGGGAGATTCAGTGTGAGACCAATTACAGATTTCCTCGAAGTACCCAGAAGAACCGGAAATCCCAGTTCATGCATGATTTCCAATCGGCTGATGATCTCAAGATTCATCTCATATGTCTTACCGAACCCTACGCCCGGATCCAGTATAATCTTATCCCGGGAAATGCCTGCCTTATCTGCCAGGCTTATACATTCCCGCATATCCTCCAGAAATTCAGGGATGAACCGGACATAATCCGTATTATTCCGGTTATGCATCAGACAGCACGCCGCGCCGCTTTCCGCGATAACCGCAGCCATCTCCGGGTCATATTTCAGCCCCCAGATATCGTTTACCAGATCTGCTCCGGCAGCGAGTGCGGCCCGGGCAACCCGGCTTTTGTAAGTATCCACGGATACCGGGATATCCAGCTCACTTTTCAGAGCCTCTATAACCGGAACTACCCTTTCGATCTCCTCC
>DWZZ01000142.1 GCA_019117305.1 Candidatus Mediterraneibacter merdigallinarum
CTGCTTCTGGCACATTATACCTGAATGAAAAAATCACACAGGAGGCAGATACGGAGATTTTAATTGTTGAAAGGAAAGAATCAGATGAGTCTGACAGAACAGATGATTGAGATACCGGCCGAACATGAGGCAAATGTATTCGGCCAGTTTGACGCATATGTAAAAAAACTGGAGCGGACATTTCATGTCACTCTGATTGCGCGGGACGGAAAAATAAAAATTGTCGGAGAGCAGGCGGCCGCGGAAAAAGTTTTTCGTATCCTGACACAGCTTGTGGAATTGTCCAGGCGGGGCAATACTATTACAGAACAGAATGTAGACTATGCGATTTCGCTGGTATTTGAAGACCAGGAAGAGGGAATTGTCGCCATAGATAAGGATCTGATCTGTCATACGCTGCAGGGAAAACCTATTAAGCCGAAAACACTGGGGCAGAAACGCTATGTGGATTCGATCCGTGACGGCATGATTACTTTTGGACTGGGACCTGCGGGAACCGGAAAGACCTATCTGGCCATGGCAATGGCTATTACAGCGTTTAAGCGGAATGAAGTGGGGAGAATTATTCTGACCAGGCCGGCGATTGAGGCGGGGGAGAAACTCGGATTTCTTCCCGGCGATTTGCAGAGCAAAATCGACCCGTATCTGAGGCCTCTGTATGATGCCCTGTATCAGATTATGGGGGCGGAGAGCTTTCTTAAAAATTCAGAGAAAGGTCTGATAGAAGTAGCTCCCCTTGCCTATATGCGCGGACGTACGCTGGACAATGCGTTTATCATTCTGGATGAAGCGCAGAATACAACGCCCGCCCAGATGAAAATGTTTCTGACAAGAATCGGATTTGGATCCAAGGTTGTTATTACGGGAGACTCCACTCAAAAAGACCTGCCTTCCGGAGCGGTATCTGGTCTGGATGTGGCGGAAAAGGTTGTAAAAGGTATTGAGGGAATCAGCATCTGCACTCTGACAAGTAAAGATGTTGTCCGCCATCCTCTTGTACAGAAGATCGTAAAGGCTTATGAAGATTATGAAAAGAACACTGCAAGGCAGAAGAACAGCAGAAGGAGAAAGGTATGAGTATCTATATAGAAGAGGAGGGCGGCAGTTCCCTTCCTTTCGACACGGAGGAAATTGCGAGAACTGTAGTTGAGGCGGCTCTGGAATATGAAAAGTGTCCTTATGAGGCGGAAGTCACCATTCTTCTTACAACGGATGAGGAAGTGAGAAAACTGAATTGTTCTTCAAGAGGTCTTGACCGCCCTACAGATGTTCTGTCTTTCCCTATGCTGGAATACGATCGACCGGGAGATTTTTCATGGCTTGAAAGTGAACCTCAGGATGCTTTTGACCCGGAAACCGGTGAACTGATGCTGGGCGATATTGTTATTTCCAAAGATAAAGTACTGGCACAGGCTGAGGAGTACGGTCACTCTCCGGTGAGAGAGTATGCTTTTCTGATCGCGCACAGTATGCTGCATTTGTTTGGATATGATCATATGGAGGAAAAAGAACGGCTTCTGATGGAAGAACGACAGCGCGGCATTATGCAAAAAGTAAATATTCCGCGGTAATTGTTTATTAAGAGATGCATTGGGATAAAACTGAGGAGGACTGATATGTCGGAATCACATACGAACAGAAAACAGAAAAAAGATGATTATCTTGTTCAGGGGGCTATTCTGGCCGCGGCGGCAGTAATTACCAAGGTAATCGGAGTTGTCTACCGTGTGCCGCTGGCAAATATACTGGGCGATGAAGGAAACGGCTTTTACGGATATGCATATCAGGTTTACGCAATGGCGCTGATGCTTTCGTCTTACAGTCTGCCTACGGCAGTGTCCAAGCTTGTGTCCGAGAGAGTCGCCTCAGGAAAACGCAGAAATGCATTCCGTGTATTTGTGTGTTCCCTTGTGTTTGCATTTATTGTGGGCCTGATAATTACTCTTGCCATCTTTTTCGGGGCAGGAGCTATTTCGGAATATGTAATGAAATCACCGCTGAGTGTATATGCTTTGAAAGTTCTGGCGCCAGGCCTTTTTATTGTGGCGGTTATGGCAGTCCTGAGAGGTTATTTCCAGGGACTGAATACAATGGTTCCTACCGCAATTTCCCAGATTATCGAACAGCTGGTCAACGCGGTAGTCAGCATTGTAGGGGCAAGTATTCTCTTCGGAATCGGTATCAAAGCGGGTGAGAAGGCAGGAGAGGAACTGCTGGGACCGGCATATGGCGCGGCCGGCAGTACCATCGGAACAGTTTCCGGGGCTGTTGCCGGGCTTTTGTTTCTCATTTTTGTTCTCTGGCTGTACAAGGGCGTCATTAAAAAACAGCTGAAACGGGACCGGACCAGAGGAAGAGAAAGCTATTCTCATATTCTGAAGGTGCTTATTTTTACAGCTGTGCCGGTTATACTGAGCACGGCGGTTTATAATATCAATCAGATTCTTGACCTGACGATTTTCAATCATATTATGGACGCCCAGGGATATGTGGAACAGGAATATATGGCGCTGCAGGGAATTTATACGGCGAAGTATGATACATTAATCAATGTGCCTATGGCCATACCCTATGCCCTCAGTGCTTCCATTGTGCCAAGTCTGACAGCAGTGGTTACTGCGGGAACTCAAAAACAGGTACATTACAAAATCGATCAGACAATCCGTCTTACCATGTTTCTGACGATTCCATGCGGTGTCGGATTTATTGCACTGGCGTCTCCGCTGATGGTGCTGCTGTACAATGATGCCAGCGCCACACCTGCCAATCTGCTTATGCTGGGCGCCGCTGTTGTCGTTCTTTATGGCTGGTCTTCTGTATCAAATTCCGTTCTGCACGGCCTAAACCATATGTCCAGTCCGGCAAAAAACGCGGGGATTTCGCTGGTAATTCATCTGGCTGCATTTATAATTATGATGACAGTATTCAGAATGAATGTGTATGCGCTTGTATGCAGCAACATTGTATTTGCTCTGTGCATGTGCTATCTGAATCAGAGAAAGATCCGAAAGGTATGCGGGTTCCGGGTGAATATCGTACATACATTTGTAAAACCGCTGATTGCCGCGCTGGTAATGGGAGTTGTGGCATATGCGGTTCACCTGGTGCTGGATCTGCTGATCGGCGGCAGATATATTCCTACTATCGTGGCAATTCTGGCAGCTGTTCTGGTATATTTTGTAATTGTTCTGAAAATCGGAACATTATCAGAAGACGATATTGAAGCACTTCCCATGGGCGCAAGACTTCTTCGCCTTTGCAAACGTCTGAACCTTCTGCCTGCGGAAAAACCGGCAGAAGTCTGATGAGAGTCTTTTGAATAAAAAACAGAAAAAAGGCCAATACTGTAACTAAAAAAGGAGCGGATCCTTATGAAGACAAAGTACGTGATTGGCCTTTTGGCTGTGTTTTTACTGATTACAGCTCTTTTAGCCGCAGGGTATCAGATCAGCTACCGCCATGTGATGGAGAGGCAGGCAGCTGCCGCAGAGAAGGAAGCTGCTACAGAAAGCATTGCCGCCGAAGGCGAGGCGGTGAAGGAAAAAAAAGGTGAGGAAGACGGATACTGGATCAGTTATCTGCAGGGGTATGTAACAGTGTATCTGAGCGACCGTACTACAATCTATGAAATGACAGATATCCTCCTGACGGATCTTCCGGAAGAAGTACAGCAGGAAATAGCGGCAGGGAAATATATATCTACGACAGAGGAACTGTATGCATTTCTTGAAAATTATTCAAGTTGAAAATATTGTCTGAAAGGAATCAGGTATGGAAAAACAGAAGATAAACCGAATTAATGAATTGTATAGAAAATCAAAGGCGGAAGGGCTGACCGAGGCTGAAAAAAAAGAACAGAAAGTACTTCGGGCAGAGTATCTCGAACTGGTAAGAAGGAATCTGCGCGGTCAGCTCAATAACATTGATGTAGAAGAAAAAGACGGGACAATTATCAATCTAGGAGAAAAATACGGAAAAAAAGGAAAGCTTCCGTCATAATAAAAGAAAAATTTTGCAAAAGCAGAAATGAGGCGTGAAAATGCAGAACAGACTTCCCGGAGATCCGGTGATACTGCTGGGCGTAGTAAACACAAAACTGAGAGATTTTTATAGTTCGCTGGATGAGATGTGTGAAGATATGCAGATCAGCAGACAAGAACTGACAGAAAAACTTGCCCTGATTGATTATGCATATGATTCAGAAAGAAACCAGTTTATCTAAGGACAAAATACATATATTAAGGAAATAAAGAATGAAAGAAAACAGGATTGAGACAGATCAGACGCTTTCTGAGATTCCGTCTGCGGAACCGGAAAGACAGTATTATTTTATAGAGAAAGCAAGAAAACATCTGGAGGAAATGAAAAAAGAGGCAGCCAGGCCTCTTACTTTCTGCGTTACTACCTTTGGCTGTCAGATGAACGCCAGAGATTCAGAAAAACTTACCGGCATTCTGGAAGAGATCGGCTATATGGAAGAACCGGAGGAGGAAAAGGCGGATTTTGTGATTTATAATACCTGCACGGTACGGGAAAATGCAAACCTGAGAGTATACGGGCGTCTGGGACAGCTGGGGAGAGCTAAAAAGAAAAATCCCCATATGATGATTGCTCTGTGCGGATGTATGATGCAGGAGCCTCAGGTAGTTGAAAAGCTGAAAAAAAGTTATCACTTTGTGGATCTGATTTTCGGAACCCACAATATATATAAATTTGCTGAACTGCTTTATACACGCATGGAGTCCGGACGTATGGTGATCGATATCTGGAAAGATACGGATAAGATTGTGGAAGACCTTCCTGTGGAGAGAAAATATCCCTTCAAATCCGGGGTGAATATAATGTTCGGCTGTAATAATTTCTGCAGCTACTGCATCGTGCCTTATGTCCGCGGACGAGAGAGGAGCCGTGATCCAAAAGCCATTATCCGGGAAATCGAACGCCTGACTGCGGACGGTGTAGTTGAAGTAATGCTGCTGGGCCAGAATGTCAATTCTTATGGAAAGACACTGGATAATCCTATGAGCTTTGCAGAATTATTAAGGGAAGTGGAGAAAATTGACGGGCTTGAACGGATCCGTTTTATGACATCACACCCGAAAGACCTGTCAGACGAGCTGATACAGGTAATGGCAGAGTCAAAAAAAATATGCAGACATCTTCATCTGCCGGTACAGTCCGGAAGTACCCGGATTCTTCAGAAAATGAACCGCAGATACACAAAAGAACAGTATCTTGAGCTGGTGAGAAAAATACGGGAAGCTGTGCCGGATATTTCCCTTACAACAGATATTATTGTAGGGTTCCCGGGCGAAACGGAAGAGGATTTCCAGGATACTCTGGATGTGGTGCGTAAAGTGCGGTATGACAGTGCGTTTACATTTATCTATTCCAGGAGAACAGGAACTCCCGCAGCTGTTATGGGAGATCAGGTAGATCCGGCGGTGGTAAAAGACCGGTTCGACAGACTGCTGAAAGAAGTCCAGGATATTGCGGCACAGACATGTGCAGTGCATCAGGGAACGATTCAGACAGCCCTTGTTGAGAGTGTAAACGAACATGATTCGTCTCTTGTGACAGGAAGACTGAGCAATAATCTTCTGGTTCATTTCCCGGGAGACGCATCTCTGATCGGCAGTCTTGTTCCGGTCAGCTTAAAAGAATGCAGAGGCTTTTATTATCTGGGAGAACGGGCATAAACTGCCACTAATAAATGATCAAAAACCGTCCAGACTATGTATAAGATGTTGAAAATACATGGAGAGGACGGTTTTTTATGAAAAGACTCAGCGAGTATCTGTTTCTGCTTGTTGTGGGCGGAACGCTTTATTATGGATTTGAAATGATATTCCGGGGTTTTTCCCACTGGACCATGTTCCTCCTGGGAGGAATCTGCCTGATCTTCTGTGCTCAGCAGGGAATATGGACCCGATGGAGAGAGCCGCTCTGGAAACAGGTGGGCTGGTGTATTATTTTTGTAACAGCCTGTGAATTTATTACAGGAATAATTGTCAATAAATTTCTGGGATGGAATGTGTGGGATTATACCGGACTTCCTTTTCAGATTATGGGACAGATCTGTCTGCCCTTTATAATTATTTTTTCCGGACTGTGCGCTGTGGGAATTCTGCTGAGCGGGTATGTACTCTGCTATATATATGGGGAAGAACGTCCCGAATTTCATGTGGTCTGAATGAGGAATTTTCCCGGGTACAGGACGGCAGTCTGCTTGAAGGGGCTGTCTTTTTGTGATAATCTAGTAGGGCAGGAAACAGATTACAGATTATAATGTAAAAATGCTTTTACAGCAGTAGAGAAACCATAGAAAAAGGAGTAAGAATGTGGCTGAATTAACACCAATGATGAAACAGTA
>DWZZ01000143.1 GCA_019117305.1 Candidatus Mediterraneibacter merdigallinarum
TTTTCAATACCGGAAGTTCACTTCAACAAATCCGAATCTGTATATATGATTTCCCCGCTGCAGAGGGTCATTTTTATTTTTCCATACAGTTTCCACCCGGTGAAGGGGGAGTTGGAGGAGCGTGAGGCGTATTCTTCCGGCGTCCACTGCTCTTCCGGATTAAAGATGACAAGATCAGCAGCCTCTCCTTCAGCAATTTTTCCTGCCGGAAGATGATAGAGACGGGCAGGATTTACTGTCATTTTCTCCAGCAGCTTAAGCAGAGACAGATGCCCCGGCCGAACCAGTTCGGTGATGCCAAGAGAAAGGGCAGTTTCCAGTCCGATAATACCGCTTGGAGCGGCCGTTATGGACCGGGCTTTTTCTTCAGCGCTGTGCGGAGCGTGGTCTGTGGCAATCAGATCAATAGTTCCGTCCGCAAGACCGCGGATAATAGCCTGGCGGTCTTCTTCTGTCCGCAGAGGCGGGTTCATCTTTGCAAGAGTTCCGTATTTGAGCACTGCCTCATCTGTAAGGGTGAAGTGATGGGGAGTTGCCTCCGCATGCAGGCTGGCGCCCATTTTTTTAAATGTTCTTACAAGTTCCACAGAGCAACCGGAGCTGATATGCTGGATTACGACATGGGCTCCGGAGCGCAGGGCCAGAAGGCAGTCCCTTGCAACAAGGGATTCTTCGGCAACAGAAGGGGAGCCGTAGATGCCGAGCTGATCGGAGACGGCGCCGTGATTGATTCCGTTATTTTTAATGAAAGAAGGATCCTCCTCATGGAGACTGATGGGAACATCCAGCCGGCGGGCTTCCTTCATTGCCCGGTACAGAAATGCGGCATTGCGAAGCGGAATACCGTCATCTGTGAAGCCGCGTGCTCCTGCCTGCGTAAGTGCTTCCATATCTGTCTGCTCTTCTCCTTTCAGAGAGCGTGAGACAGCCGCAGCCTGATAGATATGGATTTTTTCTGTTTCTGCCCGTGACAGAATGTCATTTAACACGGGTACGCTGTCTGTCACGGGAGAGGTATTGGCCATACATACAACAGAGGTGAATCCTCCTTTTGCGGCCGCCAAAGAGCCGGTGTGCAGGTCTTCTTTGTAGGTGAAGCCGGGATCCCGGAAATGAACATGGGTGTCGACAAGACCGGGAGCAATGACAAGTCCTTCTGCATCCAGTACTTCCTCATTTTCAGAGGGAGTAAGACCGGCGCGGATTTCACAGATGAGTCCGTCCCGGATCCGAAGATCGGAAGAAAACATTTTTTGTGAGGCAGGATCGGCGATCAGGCCGTTTTTAATAATCATAAACAAGTCCTCCTTGAATAATAATCTCTCTTTCGCATAAGTATAGCGCATTGTATCGTCAGCGTCCAACGGAAGATAAAGCAAATCAGAAAAAACATAGTTTTGCAGATAATAAAAAAATAAAAGGGAGGACGTATGCCGGATTCCGGCTGTCCTCCCTTTAAATCCAGTCGGCCTATTTCCTACAGATGGCGGTAAAGATGACGCGGTATGCCGTCCACCATGACAGGAGATACGTCGCCCTGGATCAGCGGGCGCACATAACTTACAAAATCATCTGTTACATAAGAGCCGTCTTCTGTTACCCATTCGCGGGGAACAAGTTTTTCGTCATTGGCAATCTTATGCACATCCTTTACTTCAGTTCCGCTCTGATACGGGTCGTCGGACAGTCGTTTGAGCACGACCATCTTTCCGGAATCCCCTTCATCGGCAGCCTTAACAGCGGCGCCTCCTACCTGATAAGCTTCCAGGATATCCACACGGGACGCGCAGTGGGAAGCGGCGCGCTGCAGAGAACTGAGCTCAATGGAGCGGGTCTTGCAGCCGATCTCGCCGGCAATAAAACTTGCGAGATAATTGGCTGTTCCGGAGAGCTGTTTGTGACCGAATGCATCTACAAAGTCAATACTCTGTCCCAGTTCACATACATAACGTCCGTCTTCCAACCGGATTCCTTCAGATACGGCTACTACAACAGAAGATTTTCTGGAAAGAAGCTCTTTTACTTTTGCGCTGAAAGCTTCGATATCAAAAGGAAGTTCGGGAAGGTAGATCAGGTCGGGGCCGGCGCAGTCTTCTCCTTTGGCAAGCGCGGAAGCTCCTGTCAGCCATCCGGCATTTCTTCCCATGATTTCCACGATGGATACAAGACCCTTTTCATATTCCAGACAAAAACTGTCGCGGATAATCTCTTTTACAGAAGTTCCGATATATTTGGCGGCACTTCCGTAGCCGGGTGTGTGGTCGGTAAGGGCCAGGTCGTTGTCAATGGTTTTCGGACAGCCGATAAAGCGGGTGGGATGTCCGGTTACGATAGCATAATCCGACAACTTTTTAATTGTGTCCATTGAGTCATTGCCGCCGATATAAATAAATGCTTCAATATTCAGTTTGTCCAGAATTCCGAAAATTTTTTCATATACTGCTTTATCTTCGTGAATTTCAGGGAGCTTGAAGCGGCAGGATCCTAAAAATGCCGCCGGCGTTCTCTTAAGCAGTTCAGCATCAAGTTCATTGGTAATATATTCTGACAGATCAATATAGCGCTCCTGAAGAAGCCCCTGAACACCGTGGAGCATTCCATATACTTTTCCGGCGCCGCGGTCCTTGGCTGTGCGGTATACCCCTGCAAGACTGGAATTAATTGCTGCTGTGGGACCGCCTGACTGTCCGACAATAACGTTTCCTTTCATGATTCTTTCATACCTCCGTTTTACATAATAAAGTTATCACATTTTCCGCTGTGAAAACGACTCTATTAACAGTTTAGTGCATAATCACAAATTTGTAAATGAAAAAATGAAATATATAGTCAAAATAACGAAAGAATTTTTGTTGCCTTTTGGTAAAAATTCAGGTATTATACTAATACTTTAATCGTTCGGATTAATCTTTTTTCAACATCAGTTTCTGATGACTTTTCACATGAATCGGGATAATGGAGCTGTGATATACGGCCTGCGCGGACTGTACAGGCATTATGCGGCTGAAGAAAACAGAATATGGAAGAAATGTATGAAGTCCTTAAGTTTATTGAACATGGAACCCAATGCCGGCAGAGTATGGACTGCGAAAGGGGAGAACTGCTGATTTTCTGTCTGCGTGACAATCCGCGGCAGAAAAAAGAGATTTTGTTCGACTGGTTCCGGCAGATCAGTATCAGTCTGGATCAGTTCCACAGATGCAGGAAAGGCCAGAGATACCGGTATTTAAATCCATACAGCATTGTTGTATCGGAAGACGGGAAAGTATATCTGCTGAACCTGGAAGCTCCGGAAAATGAACCGGTAATAAAGAAAATGCAGAATAAGGCCGTAAGAAAACACTTTGTAAAAAGGGGAGGCAGAACAGAAAAGGAAGCAGAAGGAGATATGGATCTGTTTGGTTATGGCAGAACAATACAGTTTGTTCTTGCTTATACAGAGGCAGTTCCCTGCCTGACCAGAAGAGAGGAAAAGAAGATGGCCAGGGTTATTGAGAGGTGTACAGAATTACAGAAAAAAGGATATGGAGATATCCGGCAGGTGACAGGGGATATTCCGTCGCCGGCAAAGCGGCAGCCATTTTCCGGTATGTCCGGATGGAAAAAAGCTGCGGTTATGGCCGCAGGATGTCTTGGCGTTCTGGCGGTTCCGGCCGTGATTCTGTCGGGAAGCAACGGAGATGCCGGAAGCAGAACGGCAGGTGAATTTCATTCAGAAGAGGGGCATGCGGCGGGAGCAGAGGGGGAAGGAACCGGAGGCGCAGAAACAGAAAGTCATACAGCGGTATTTCCCGAACATGAGGAAGATCCGATTACAGACGGAGAAATGACAGATGAGGAATACATTACCGCGGCAGGCCGGATTTTGAAAACTTATCTTCTGCAGAATACAGTTGAGGGAAATGAACAGACTCTTCTGCTCGGAAAAGAACTGGAACTGGAGGTGGTCCGGTCGCTGGCTGCAGCCTATGAAAGACAGGAAATGACAGAGGAAGCGATCCTTGCATATGGCCGGCTTCTGGAGATTGAAGAGGGAACCGGCCGGATTGAAGAGGCCGCAGAAAAGAAGATGAAACTGGAGGCCGGACAGGGGCAATATGCCCGGGCAGTACTTACAGGTGAAAAAGCTCTGCAAAAGGCAGAAAATTCAGAGAGCATTCTTGATCTGACGGAAAAATACAGGCAGGAGCTGGAGGGAAAGCCCGGCAGGCAAAGAACCGGATCGGAAGAGAACGCTTTCGAGCAGCCGGCAGGGGAAAGTGAGGCCGGAGAGGAGGAAAAAGATGGACGGACAGAATAATTGTAAGAAAATGCGAAAAATAATGCTGCCTGTGTTTTTCGTTCTTTTTATCTTCCTCCGGGTTTTAATGATTTTTGCAGAGGAAGAAGAGGAAAATCAGCCAGGCGGAAGCCGGACAGAATTTCCGGAGATTCACTGTACAGAACCGGATGGGGAAAAGGGGTGGTATCTGTCCGGGCCGGATATTACGATTATACATAAAGCGCCGGAAGCAGTTACAAAGTTCCGCGTATCGCTGCCATCCGGTAAAACAGAGGAAGGAGATCTGCCAGCAGAAAGACAGGAAGATTTACAGGAAAAAGCGGAGAAAGAAGGGGAACAAAAGGGAGAGTTATTGAAGGAAGAAGACGGACAGACGGAATTATCAGCTGTGCATGTTATTTCAGGAGATATTTTTGAAGAAGGAAAAAATATTCTTGAAGTATGGATGATATCGTCGGAGGACGAAGAGGAAGTTTTCTGCCTCAGAAAAGAAATAATGGTGGATCTGGAACCGCCGGGAGAGGTGGAAATAAAGATTCCTTCCTATCCTGATGGAAATCGTTCCTTTTTTCATTCAGAGGTGGAAATAGATGTAAAGTGCACTGACCGGGCTTCGGGAGTTGACGCAATCTATGTCTGTCTGGATGGAAACAGGGAACAGCAGATTCCGGGAGAACGGGGAACAATTACTGTTCCGCCGGGATACCGGGGGAAGATATCGGCTTATGCGAAGGATTGTTCAGGAAGGAAGAGTGAGACTTATACAGCCGGTCCGATACTCTGTGAGGATGATGCGCCCACAGTGGAAATACAGATCGCAGGAGGAACGGCTGTATGGCGGCAGAACAGCACGGAGGTGGAAGTATGTGTGAAAGACGGAGAAGATGCGTATGGCTTTTCATCAGGTCTTCGTTCGGTAACCTGCTATACGGGACGCCAGATTGTGGCAAAAAGAACCTGGGAATATGAAGGGGAACAGGTCCTGTCGGAAACACTGCGTTTTAAAGTGGCACAGTCTTCTTCGGGAGGCTCCCCTGTGCCGGTTACTGTTCATGTTTCAGACAGGGCAGGCAATACAGCGGTACTGACAGAAAGGCTTTATCTTGATTTCCATCCGCCGGAGGCAGAGATCTCCGGAGTACGCAGCGGGATGATCGCGGGAGAATGCCGGAAAGCTGTGTTTACGCTGAAAGACGAAAATATACTGAAAGACTGCAGCCTTAAGGTTTTCCGGGCGCGGATTGACGGGACAACGGAGATTGTCGTGGAGACGGTTCCGGAAGACTGGAGAGGAACAGTGCGGGAAAAAAGAATTGAAGTGGAATTTTCAGAAGATGGGAAATATGTATGTACAGTAACCGGAACAGATGCATCCGGACGGCGTACAGAGAAAACAATATCCTTTATAATTGACAGGACCGATCCGGTTATCCGTTACGTGGAACAGCTGAATGGTTCGCATATTCCTCTTTTTCAGTGGAATTACGGAAAAGAAATGATACAGGACCTTACGGAAAATTCTTACAGAATGTACTTGAACGGCAGAGAATATTTTACAGGTACCAGGATTACAACGGAAGGCAGGTATCTTCTTGAAGTACGCGCATGGGATCAGGCAGGGAATCATGCGTCCGCTGAGGCGGTATTTACCATTGACCATACCGGACCGGCAATATGCTGGGGAGAACTGAGAGAGGGGAGCGTCTATGAAGAAGGTGTGCTGCTGACTGTGTGGGTAGAAGGAAAAGGAGAACGGCTGAGCGGCCTGTACATAAACGGGGAAAAACAGCGGCTTGATTATGAAAGTCGTATTTTCCAGTATGAGATTCTCCGGAGCGGAAATTATACGGTTATTGCGCGGGCAGAAGATCTGGCGGGAAATTTTACAGAAAAAAGTATTACATTCAAGGTAAAGGGGAAAAAGGGATTTATGCCGGCAGTGTTTCAGATGCCGGAAACAATTGCCAGTGAATCATTAACAGACGGCGGAGGAAAAGAAATTTTTCTGCTCTTTCTGACTGTACCGGCCGCTGCCGTTCTTATTTATATCTGCCTGCGAAAGATTCGCAGATATATATCCGGAAGGAAAAAACATTAACTCCCAGGAGCAAAATATATTGTCGAAGCGGCCTGCGAATATCTGTCTGCAGGTAAATTGATATAATTAGCAAAATAAGTAGAAAAAAGGAGCTGAATCAGTTATAATCTATATGAATTATTTCGGCTCATATGTACAGCCAGTTGTATATATAAACCGGAATCAGAAACCGGCTGTTTGCAAAACCGGTATATAAAGCGGAAACTGTTATTGCAGTTTTTGCTAATACATTTTACATCAAAGGAAAAGAGGAGGGCAAAAGTATGTTTTGCAAAAATTGCGGCGCGCAGATGAATGACAATCAAAAATTCTGTCCGAACTGTGGGACTCCGGTTCAGCAGTCGGAAACGGTACAGACTCAGGGAAATTCCGGGCAGTCCGCAGGTAATTATGCATACCAGCAGGGGCCTGCCGGCGGTTATCCTCAGGGTACAGGCCAGAGCCCGAAAAAGAGCTCAGGCAAAATGCCGATTATCATAGGTGTTATCGTCGGTGTCGTTGTTCTTGTAGCGGCTGTTGTCGGTATTATTTTCGGCCTGCAGTTATTCCGCGGCTCTAACGGCGCCGGGAAAACCGGTTCTACCTACACAGACCCGATTGACAGTCTGGTAGAAGGTATGGAAAAGCAGGACGGAGAGATTATGCTGAATGCTTTTTCTGACGGGACACTTAAGAGTCTTGAGGAAGAGAGCGGATACAGCAGATCTGAAATAGCTGATATGCTGGAGGAAATGTTCACCAGTTCTATGGGAATGGACGTTAAAGTCGGCGGCTATCAGATGGATTTCAGGGTAGATGACGAGGAAGACATTACAGGCAGTGACCTTCAGGAAATTCAGGATCAGTTTGAATCCGCGGGAATTGATGAGACGATAGAAGAAGCTAAAGATCTGGAGTTTACGCTGATTGTCGGTATGGAAGATGTGACAGATGAGACATTTGAAGATTCTATGGACATTCAGGTAATCAAGATTGACGGAAAGTGGTATATTGATCCCACATCTATGTAAAACTGTTTAAAAAATTTATTAACTGAATCAGAGAAGCGCTCTTGTTTCATACTTTAAGAAACGATCCGTCTCTTACCGGACTGGCAGGAGACGGATCTTTTCTTTGGCAGGTTTTCAGGAGGGAAATATCTGAAAAAAGGGAGGATGCCGGGCAACCGCTTTTACGGTTCCCGGCATGTATTATGAAAAAGTTTATTCCAAATAACTTGTGGCGTCTGTTTCAGTAATGTTTTCTATGGTCATAGTATATGAAACACAAATGAAGAAACCATGTTATTAAAATGAAAGATTTTTTAATGATAAATGAATAAATTATGAACAGGAACAAATAAAATCAGCGAAAGCTTCCGGCCAGCCGCAGGAATACGGCGCGGAAGAAAGGATTTCTTTACAAACGGATGATTATACAGTATAATACAGGAAGGCAAAATACTGCAAACGGGGAGCTCACATAAATGGGCTGAGAGTAAGCTGTATCGCTTAGACCCGCAAACCTGATTTGGATAATGCCAACGTAGGGACATATGCCAGCATAATAAAACCGGTTGAATGCCGGATCTGCGGGAAGGTTCCTTTAAGGATGCCTTCTTTTTTATTTCACAGAACAGAGTCCGGATTTTGTGGGATAGTGCTTTTTATAGAAGCTGCAGAAGAAATCGCTTCAGGAGATAAGGACAGCTCCGGCATATGTGACATGTCCTCAGAATAAGAAGGGAGAAAACACAATGAGAGAATACGCGACACAGATGGAAGCTGCAAGAAAGGGAATTATAACGCCGGAGCTTACAAAAGTGGCTGAAAAAGAACATATGAGTATAGAAGAGCTGATGCCGCTTGTGGCATCCGGCAAAGTTGTAATCTGCGCAAACAAGAATCATACCTGCCTGGATCCCCAGGGAGTAGGTTCTATGCTGAGTACAAAAATTAATGTCAATCTGGGAGTATCCAGAGACTGCAAGGATTACGATGTGGAAATGCAGAAAGTAATGGAAGCGGTAAATATGGGAGCGCATGCAATTATGGATCTGTCTTCTCACGGAGATACCATTCCGTTCCGCCGCAAACTGACCAGCGAGTGCCCGGCTATGATCGGAACAGTGCCGGTGTATGATTCTGTTATTCATTATCAGAGAGATCTGGATACTCTTTCTGCAAAAGATTTTATTGATGTAATCCGCCTCCATGCAGAGGACGGCGTAGATTTTGTTACTCTGCACTGCGGTATTACGAGAAAAACAATCGACCAGATCCGGAATCACAAGCGCAAAATGAATATCGTATCCCGCGGAGGATCCCTTGTATTTGCGTGGATGTGTATGACAGGAGAGGAGAATCCGTTCTATGAATATTATGACGAGATCCTGGATATCTGTCGGGAGTACGATGTGACGATATCTCTGGGAGACGCATGCCGTCCGGGATGTCTGGCTGATGCGACGGATGTCTGCCAGATCGAAGAACTGGTGCGTCTGGGAGAGCTGACGAAACGGGCATGGGAGAAAGATGTTCAGGTTATGGTAGAAGGACCGGGACATATGCCAATGGATCAGATCGCGGCCAATATGAAAGTACAGCAGAGCATCTGCGGCGGCGCTCCTTTCTATGTATTAGGACCCCTTGTAACAGATATAGCTCCGGGATATGACCATATTACATCAGCTATCGGCGGAGCAATTGCGGCAGCGTCCGGCGCGGCATTTCTCTGCTATGTAACACCGGCGGAGCACCTGGCTCTTCCGAATCTTGAAGATGTAAAGCAGGGAATTATCGCTTCCAAGATTGCGGCTCATGCGGCAGATATCGCGAAAGGAGTGCGCGGGGCGCGGGACATTGACGATAAAATGGCTGACGCCAGAAGAGCGCTGGACTGGGAGGCTCAGTGGGCATGTGCGATAGATCCGGAAACTGCAAAGAAAATCCGAGATGACCGTAAACCGGAGCATGACGATACCTGCTCCATGTGCGGAAAATTCTGTGCTGTGCGCAGCATGAACAAAGCGCTGGCAGGAGAGCATATTGATATTCTGTAAGCATGGCGGACAGGCAGGCGCGGACAGCGGATTTTTTTGAATGACTGTGCTCTGCATAAAGATAAAAAGCGTAAGTATGGCTTTGATTCATGCTTACGCTTTTTTAAATGGCTGCATATATGCTGTCCGGTTACGGGCAGACAGCGAAGCGGACTGCGAATATCCGCCTGACTGTGAATTTTATAAAACAGTTTCCGCCAGAAGTACAATCAGTGGAATTGTTGCCACAGCCAGTATCGTGGACAGGGCAAACATTTCCGAAGAGTAGGTATAGTTCTGTTTGTAGCGGATTGCCATCATTGTGCCGGTAGTGGCGGCAGGGCAGGCAGAGGCAATCAGTGTCGTCATTGCCACATCCTGAGGCAGCGGAATGATTTTCAGAATGAAAATCATGATAACCGGGATCAGTACCAGTTTCAGAAAACAGGAAAAATATACCCGCAGTTTGGTACACATCTTCAGAATGTCTGTCTGCGCGACAGAAAAACCGGCTACCATCATGGCCAGAGGGGTGTTCATATCAGCTACATAGTTCATGGAGTCGAGCACCACTTCCGGAAAACGAATCCGGGAGAAAAAGAGCAGAACCGCGATTATGGTCGCTATAACCATAGGAGACATCAGCCCTTTTCGTACGTTTTTCCAGGAAAACTTTTTTTCCATAAGGACGACGCCGTGAGTCCAGGAGAACAGGTTGAACACAACAATGTAGGCGGACAGAAAGAAAACCCCGTTGCTGCCCAGCACGCTGTTGATCAGTGGAATGCCGATGAATCCGCAGTTGGAATACATGGCATTATAGCGTTCGATGTTCGCGTCCGGACTGCCTTTCGGACGGATCAGCAGCGTTGTTACAAGGATTCCCACAATGTGGCAGAGTACGGCGGCTCCGAAAGAAATAAGAAGACCCCGCACAAGTTCCGGCTTATAATCCGTCTGATATGTGGTAATGATAACGAACGGGTTGACTACAAGAAGAAGGAGATTGGATACGGTTTTATTCCCTTCCTGATTCACCAGTTTGATTTTATAACACAAAATAGCGAGCAGCATAATGAAGAACATCTTCACAAGCTGCTCAAAGATCAAAATAAACATAATTAATATCTGCTCCTGTCTACTGCATCATGGAAGCAACGATTTCGTTGACCTGCTTTCCGTCAGCCTTTCCCTTTACTTTGGGCATCAGTTCTTTCATAATGCGGCCTTTGTCCTTCGATTCCGGTTTTTCGATGCCGAGACCGGAAAGAACTTCAAGGACAACAGCGCGGATTTCCTCTTCGTTCATCATTTTCGGCGCGTACTCCTCCAGTACACTCAGCCGTTTCCGGCATTCTTCGATAATATCTGTACGGTCAGCCGGAGTCATGTCGAGAGTCTCCTTCAGCTGTTTAATTTCTTTTAAAATCACCTGTGCTTCTTCCTCTTCAGTCAGATCTGCTCTTTTGTCAATGGCTTTATTTTTCAGAGATGAAAGCAGAAAAGAAAGGGCGGCTTTCCGCTCTTTGTCACCTGCCTTCATTGCAGCAACCATTGCGCTTCTTACTTCATCGATTTTACTCATTTTTGTTCCTCCTTGTATAATTTGAACAGCCGGAACGGGGAGTCCGGCTTCGTTTTAGAAAAAATATGTTCTTATTTCCGCCGTGCATTTTTATCGGTGGATTCCGGCCCGGAGTTCTTCCGCCCATGCCTGCAGATTGTAGGTGTGCCCGTCGAACAGCTTCAGGATGACACCGGTAGGATTATCCTCATTGGCAAATGCATTTGCCTCATCTGTATCTACATGCATCGCAAGAGAATAGGAAGGACTTACCCGTACGACTACATCGGAAAAGATAAGAGAACGCTCATAACTCGTTGTAATTACAAATACGATATCGTTATCCTTTACATGGGCACGTATGGCGTCCACAGGAGTCATGTGAATGTGGCGTTTTGCCACGATAACTCCTTTGGAAAGTTCAATCTTTCCCTTCGGTCCGATTAGTGTACAGCCGGGGGTTCCCTCCAGATCTCCGGACTGGCGGATTACACTTTTAATGCCCAGTCTCCGGGCGTCCGTAACGGAAATTTCTACCTGAGTTTCACTGCGGCAGGGTCCGAGGATCACGACCCTTTCAAAACGGCCTTTTGGTCCGGCGACAGTCAGCCGTTCTTTGCAGGCATACTGACCGGGCTGACTTAACTCTTTTGCAAAAGTAGGTTTTGCTCCGGGGCCGAACAGGGTTTCGAAGTCCTGTTGTGTGATATGGATATGCCTGGCAGATGTTTCAATGGGAATTGTCAGACTCATGAATCATTCACTCCTTCATTTTGCCATGCAATAAATTTTAGCAGATTAAAGTGCCGTTGTAAAGCCGGAATCCGGCGGAAAAGAGTGCTTATTGCGGTCTCCGGCATATGCTTTCTCAATGCATTGTGATAAAGGATGGGAAAGAACAGTAAAAAGCAGGTGAAAAATAAGAAAAGAAAGTGTTAAGAAAAAGTTAAATATTCGTTGACATGCAGGAGAGATGCATGCTACTTTAATTGTAGTGCGGATTTTTGCGGAAATCTGAAAATCCAGGCACATTAGACACTAATTTTGCAGAAAGCACATATGCAAAGGAGAAAAAGGAATGGGAATAACAGATATCCTCTCTTTGCTTGGCGGACTGGCGCTGTTCCTGTACGGAATGCAGATGATGAGTACAGGCCTGGAGGCTGCCGCGGGCAACAAGATGAAGTCAATTCTGGAGAAACTGACATCTAACCGGATTAAAGGCGTGCTGGTAGGGGCCGGCATTACGGCGGTCATTCAGTCTTCTTCCGCTACGACAGTTATGCTTGTAGGATTTGTAAATTCAGGACTTATGACACTGAAGCAGGCTGTGTGGGTAATTATGGGAGCCAATATCGGTACGACAATTACCGGACAGCTGATTGCTCTTGATATGGGCGCGATTGCCCCGCTGTTTGCAATTATCGGCGTGGGGGCAATTATGTTTGTGAAGAATGAAAAAGTTCATCACATAAGCAGTATTCTGGCCGGACTGGGTATTCTCTTTATGGGAATGGAGATGATGGGAGCGGCAATGGAGCCGCTGCAGGATTCCCCACAGTTCATCGCTCTGATGACGAAATTCAGCAATCCGTTCCTGGGCATTCTGATCGGCGCGGTATTTACGGCAATCATTCAGTCTTCTTCCGCTTCTGTTGGAATTCTTCAGGCACTGGCGGCAACCGGACAGGTTCCGCTGTCCAGCGCGGTTTACATCCTTTTCGGACAGAATATCGGAACATGTATTACGGCGGTTCTGGCTTCTATCGGTATGAAAGTAAATGCCAAGAGGACAACAGTCATTCATCTGATGTTTAATATTATCGGGACTGCTATTTTTACCGTTGTCTGTATGGTTACGCCGTATGTAGCATTTGTAGAATCTCTTACTCCGGGCAATCCGGTATCCCAGATAGCAAATGCGCATACGATATTTAATATTGTAACAACCTGTATTCTGCTTCCCTTTGGATCATATATGGCGAAGGCGGCAGAACATATCCTTCCGGATCACAAAAAGGAAGATGATGAAGAGTTGCGTATGAAATATATCCGGCCTTTCGAATCTTCCTATGCTATCGGCCACAGTGCGGTAGCCGTGTCTCAGGTACGTGATGAGGTGGGAAGAATGCAGGATATGGTGAAAAAGAATATTGAAGATTCATTTTCCACGCTGATAGATTATGACGATAAGCTGAGAAAAAAAGTTCTGGAGCGGGAAGAGTATATCGATTATCTGAATAAAGGAATAGCTGAATATATTGTATCGCTGATGGCGTCCGAAATGTCCATGTCAGATTCCAGAAAAATCAACGGATATTATTCCATTATTGCAAACCTGGAGCGGATCGGCGATCACGCGGTTAATGTGGCGGGATATGCGGATGATATGAACAAGTGGCAGCTTTCCTTCTCGGACAATGTACTGGAAGAACTTTCAGAAATGAAAAAACAGACTATTGCATCGCTGGACACTGTGCGGGATGTGACCGAGGAAAATGCGTCGCAGGTACTTGAGAACGCGTCAAAAATGGAACAGAAGATTGACAATATGAGGGACAAGTATTTCAAGAAGCAGATTCAGAGACTGAAAAAAGGAAAATGCAAGCCCCAGAGCGGCATTGTATTTTCAGAGGTTCTTACAGATTTTGAGAGAATGGGAGATCATGTACTGAACATCGCCCAGCAGTACTGTGAGATGGAGCAGTAATAAGATAATATTGAAAGACAAAAGAGCAGGTCTTCCGTGAAGCGGAAGGTTCAGAGAAGACGGAAGACCTGTTCTGCACATGCGGTAAGATTTGATTTTGCGCGCTCCGGGAGCATAGCCTCCCGGAGCGTTGTTATTTCCCGGATAACAGGGAAAACCGCATGAATTCCCGCGCTTCTGCACGCGGCGTAAACAGCCGGGTTCTCCGATACGCTTCCCGCGAATGCGATCACTCTGACGTTATGTCTGCCGGCGAGCGCCGCTACTCCTGCCGGTACTTTTCCGAAAGGCGTCTGCCTGTCAATCCGTCCTTCCCCGGTTACTGCATAGTCTGCGTTTTCCAGCTCTTTTTCCGCGCCTGTGGCGTTGAGGATCAGCCCGACGCCGGAAAAGAGCTCTGCATTCAGATAGCTGAGCAGCGCAAAGCCCAGTCCGCCGGCTGCTCCGGATCCCGGCACGGCGGCGAAGTCCCTGCCGGTGACAGCGGCAGTCAGGCTGGCATAATGGTTCATATCCCTATCAATTTTGTCCAGTAGTTCGTCAGCCATCCCTTTCTGAGGGCCGTATACATAAGTGGCCCCGTCCTTTCCGCAGAGCGGATTTGTTACATCGCATGCTACCCGGAAACGGCATTCGGACAGTTCCGGCATACATCCGGACAGGTCGATGGAGCGGATCTGTTCCAGTGCGCGGGCGCCGTCGCCTGCATCCTGTCCGTTCCGGTCGAGAAAACGAAAGCCCAGCGCACGGAGCATTCCGGTTCCCCCGTCGTTTGTAGCGCTTCCGCCGATTCCGATGATAAAATTCCGGAAGCCATTTCGGATCCCGTGGGCGATCAGCTGTCCTGTCCCGTAAGATGTTGCCAGGAGAGGATCCCGCTTTTCTGACAGAGTAATACCGGATGCGGCAGCCATTTCGATGACAGCTGTGTATGTATCAGGAAGATAGGCATAGGAACAGGAAACCGGTTCCCTGTACGGCCCTGAAACTTCAGCCGTAATCCGCCGGGCATCTGTTCCGCGGGTCAGCGCATCCACGGTTCCTTCGCCTCCGTCCGCCACCGGTTTTATGATAATCCGGGCGTCCGGCTTTGCGGCGAGAATGCCGTTTCGGACTGCTTCGGCAGCTTCCATTGATGTCAGACTTCCTTTAAACGAATCTATTGCAATTACAACTTTCATTCTTCCTGCTCCTTTTTATTAGTGCTTTTATTTTACATTTCTATTAAAAAAAAGTAAAGAAATAAGGCCCGGGAAAGACGGCGGAGCGCTATGCGGAAACAGTATTTTTCAACATAAAAAACTGATAAGGTATATAATGCCTTCATTTACAGATAATAGTACCAATGTTAAGAAATTTGACTGCATCCGGAAATCTGCGGCGGCAGAGAACACGGTGCATATATGAACTAAGACGGAGGTAATCAGATGAAAGCAACAGGAATTGTAAGGCGGATTGACGATCTGGGACGCGTGGTTATCCCAAAGGAAATCAGGAGAACCCTGCGGATAAGGGAAAGTGATCCTCTTGAAATATTTACAGATAGGGATGGTGAAATCATACTGAAAAAATACTCACCTATCGGTGAACTTGGCACTATGGCAAAGCTTTATGCGGAAAGTCTGTCTCAGACAATGGGGTGTACAGTTTGTATTACCGATACAGATCAGATTGTGGCTGCTTCCGGCAGCGGAAAAAAGGATCTTCAGGATCAGCCTGTCAGCAGGGATTTTACAAAAGTTCTGCAGGACAGAAGCCATGTACTGGGGAAATCCGGTCAGTCGGGGTATGTCAAAGTTACGCCGGAGATGGGAGTATATCAGGATCAGGCTATCAGCCCTGTAATCTGTGAGGGGGATGTGATCGGCGCCGTAGTGCTGCTTAACAGAGATGAAAAGCGTACTCTGGGAGAACTGGAGCAGAAAGTGGCCCAGAGCGCTGCGGATTTTCTGGGGAGACAAATGGAATAACGAAAATGTAAATTCCTGTCATAAATTCTTCCGGACAATCATATGATTTACTGTATCCGTTCAGACATGCGGCGGATTCCGGCTGCATGTCTGAACAGATGGGCGCAAATATGACCGGCGGGATGCAGATCCCTGCGGGAAAAGCCGTGTGATCAGTAACCGGGAGGAGAGATGAAAATGGAGAAAAATGCAGGAAGAAAGCAAAGTGTGGAGCGCAGGGCGGCGGGGTTTCTGAAAGCCCTTCTCAGCGCCTATATCGTAACAGGAATTTTACTTGTAGTACTGGCTTTACTGCTGTACAAAGCGGGACTCAGTGAGGAAGTGGTAAATGCCGGAATCCTTCTTATATATGTGATTTCCTCTTTTGCCGGAGGCTTTGTAATGGGAAAACTTACCGGAAACAGAAAGTTCTTGTGGGGACTTGTCACGGGTATTCTGTATTTTATCCTACTGATTGTAATTTCGCTGGGGCTGTACCATTCCCTGCAGGCTGATCTGATGAATCTGGCGACTACGTTTCTTCTCTGCGCAGGCGGCGGAATGCTGGGCGGCATGGTGTCATAAAAAGGGGCTTTTAAATTGAGAAATCCTGTGCTATAATATTATGAGCATAAAGTGCCGAAGGCACAGGAAGATCAGGAGGATAAGCCATGAAACATATTAAAACACTGAATACACAGACATT
>DWZZ01000011.1 GCA_019117305.1 Candidatus Mediterraneibacter merdigallinarum
CACATCCTCATAATCATAGTCGCTCTTCAGAGGATTCAGAAGATATGCCGCCAGGATCACATCAAACCCTGTCTCCGGGCGCGCCTTGGGAAGATAAGAAAGATATTCTTTCAGTCCGCATACGGCAAAACATGGTATGCTTCCTGCAAGTTCCGAAACCTCCGAAAAAAGAAACTCCATATCCGTTTCCATTGTACATGGAATAGAATAAATCCGGTCTGGTCCGAAAGCCAGCGAAATTCTGCCAAATCCGGACGGATGGGCAAACAGAGGAAGAACATTTCCCGGATCCCTGGAAAATGCGACGCCCGCCCGCTCTGCCTGACGTGCCTCTTTAAATATATGCTGAATCTCTTCCCTGTCCGACACTTCACGGAAACATTCTTCAATGGCATTGCCCTCCGGCTCAACGTCAAAACGGCTGAGCATATTTTTAAACTGAAGACGCTGGAACAGTTCATGGGCCTCCTTTGTGTAGGGATTTCCATGTCTTGCCTTTTCCACGTCAAACCGGATATCCGCATGAGTATCTATCGTGGCAAGAGCTTTGCTCATCCTGGCCTGATCCCAGTATTCCTGCAGATTTTTGCTTGCCCGGGGAGGTTTTATCTCTTCTGCATGTTCATGTGCGTTTTCAATCGACCCATATTCCTGTATAATTTTTGTAGCTGTCTTTTCCCCAATCCCGGGAACGCCGGGAATATTATCCGAAGTATCGCCCATAAGCGCCTTCACATCGATAAACTCCACAGGGGTAACCCCATATTTTTCTTTCACTTCCGCGGCATTGTAGTCCTCTACTTCCGTTCTGCCCTGCTTTGTCTTCGGAATTCTGATTTTCACATGTTCCGTAGCAAGCTGCAGCGTGTCTCTGTCTCCGGAAATAATCGACACATCCATACCTTTTTCTTCACATATCCGTGATATCGTGCCAAGCAGGTCGTCCGCCTCCAGTCCGGCCTGTTCAATAATTTCAATATTCATAGCCTGCAGGACTTCCTTAATTACCGGCACCTGCTGGCGCAGTTCTTCTGCCATAGGTTTTCTCGTACCTTTATAGTCCGCATACATCTCATGTCTGAATGTAGGCGCATGTACATCAAAGGTTACGGTCAGATATTCCGGCTGTTCTTCATCCAGTATTTTAAACATAATATTCAAAAATCCATACACGGCGTTTGTGTGGAGCCCTTCAGAATTTGTCAGATCGGGCACCCCGTAAAAGGCCCGGTTTAAAATACTGTGTCCATCTATCAGTACGATCTTTTCTCTCATCTGCCATACTTCTCCCTTCCGGATAACCCGATTTTCACTCAATAGTAAAGTATACACTAAACTTCCTCTTTTTTAAAGGCTGATTTTATGGTATTATGAGTAGCAGTTTAAAATCAAAAAACAGGAAAGGGACTCAGTATATGGACAGTATTATCTTTGATGTAGACGGAACACTGTGGGATTCCACTGACAGCGTTGCCCGGTCATGGAACCTGGCAATACAGGAAAACTCCTCTCTGGATCTGACAATTACGGAGAATGCGCTGCAGCAGGTATTCGGGAAAACCATGACAGAAATCGCGGATACACTTTTTTCCCGTCTTCCGGAAAAAGAGCGCATAAAATTGCTGGAAGTTTGTTTTCAATATGAAAACCGCTATCTTGAAACCCATCCCGGAAAACTGTATGACGGAGTTACCGATACGCTGGCTGTGCTTTCCGGGCAGTATCCGCTTTTCATTGTCAGCAACTGCCAGAAGGGCTATATTGAAGTGCTGCTGCGCACCTGTTCTCTGGAACCGTTTATAAAGGACCACCTGTGTTTCGGAGAAACACAGACCTCCAAAGGACAGACCATCCTCTCTCTTATGAAAAGAAACGGGTTGAAAAATCCCGTTTATGTAGGAGATACCCGGGGTGATGCAGACGCCTGCGCCGAGGCGGGTATTCCTTTTATCTTTGCCGGCTATGGCTTCGGAGATGTGCCTGATGCAAAAATGCGCATCAGTAAATTTACAGACCTGAAAGATTTTGTCTTCCAATTTTAAATACAAAAAAGCAACGGCAATGGGCTGCTTCACCGAAAATCCACGGTAAAGCAGCCCATATTTTATTTCTGCTCTGCTATTTGAATTACATCCTCATAACGAAACAAAAATCCTTCTATTCCTGAGGTTATCCCGTTCAGCCCACCTCAACACTGCTGTTGAACCGGTCCAGAAGAAGCGCCGCCACAATTCCCACAACAAGGCACACAATATTTATGATGCAGGATTCCACAGACGCCGCAAAACTTTCAAACGGAATGATAACAATCGTAGCCGCCACTACAATTCCCACAATTGCATGGAAAGCATAGGTGTAGAACCGGTCAAAAAGCAGATTGATCAGTTTTGCCAGACAGATTACTGTTGCAAGAGCACCGATTCCTCCCGGAATTAAAATATTCATGTCAAGGCTGCCGATTCCATCTACAAAAGGCGTATAAAGTCCGAGAGGCATCAGAAGCGTTGAAAAGCTCATGCCCGGAGCGATTACGCTGAGCGCGAGACAGAATCCGCAAAACAGATACCAGCCAAATCCCGGAGTTATTGTTATAGAAGAAACTCCCAGCGCAAGCAGCAGCGCCAGAATTACAGCGAATGCAGCTGCCATGGAAATATAAGAACCTCTTTTCCGTCCCTGCTCTCCCGCTTCTCTCCACAGAGACGGAAGCATTCCGGTAATCAGACCTACAAACAGACAGACCGAAGGATTCTCATATTTTTCCAGTACAAATGCCAGGAGTTTGGCAACTCCCAGAAATCCCACTGCCATTCCTATAATATAGGGAATCAGTTTTGGCACATGGGTTTTGAAATTGCGGAACGGATTAGCCAACAGTTCCATAACCGGCTTGTAAATTCCGAAAATAACACTCAGAACTCCTCCGGAAATACCGGGAAGAACGGCGCCCAGACCGATCAGGGCTCCCTGTATTATATGGAATATGAGTTTTACCGGCGATTTGTTCTCGTTTTTTTTCATTTTCTATCCTCTGGCCCACTGCAAAAAAGCCGCAGACCATTTTCCTTTCTTTTTCATTACAGAAAGTTATTCTATCACATATATGTATGTATGTCACTGAAAAAATATCTCCGGTTTTCCGGCCCGTTTTTTTTAAAAAAATCCCGGAAGTCCTGAAAGCACTGCATTTCAGGCATATCCGGGAATAAGTTCAATGCCGCTGGCCGGACTCGAACCGGCACGGGGTGAACCGCTTGATTTTGAGTCAAGTGCGTCTGCCAATTCCGCCACAGCGGC
>DWZZ01000144.1 GCA_019117305.1 Candidatus Mediterraneibacter merdigallinarum
AGGTACATACAAGAAAGAGTGTGTAGATGCAGGAAAGAAATACTTCTCAGTTGCATCCGGCGGCGGTACAGGACGTACACTTCACCCGGACAACATGGCCGCAGGACCGGCTTCCTATGGTATGACAGATACAATGGGACGTATGCACTCCGATGCACAGTTCGCAGGTTCCTCTTCCGTACCGGCTCACGTTGAGATGATGGGTCTGATCGGTGCAGGAAACAACCCGATGGTTGGTATGACTGTTGCTGTCGCAGTTTCTATTGAAGAAGCAGCTAAGGCAGGCAAGTTCTAAGAAAATTTAATCTCCTATAAAAATGCAGTACTGGAAAACATGTTTTCCGGTGCTGCATTTTCTTGGTGTATAATCCGGAATATGCTATACTCTCGAATGATGAAATAAGAGATGAGACCAGAACAGATGGAGAAAATGAGACATGGAAGAGAAAAAGACAATACTTATTATAGAAGATGATGCAGACATCAGCCAGCTTCTGTATACTGCTCTTTCCAAAGCCGGTTATGATGCGGTGCAGGCATATTCCGGAACAGAGGGGAAGATGCTGCTGGGGATGAAAGAGAAAAGATTTGCTCTGATCCTTCTGGATCTGATGCTGCCAGGGATATCCGGGGAGGAACTGCTTTCATTTATCCGTTCTGACAGTGATATCCCGGTGATTGTATTGACAGCGAAAGACGAGCTGGACGATAAGATCAGCGTGCTCATCGGTGGAGCAGACGATTATATTACGAAACCATTTGAGATACCGGAAGTGCTTGCGCGGATACAGGTGCAGTTAAGACATGCGGTAAAAGAACAGGAATCCGACAGACTTACTTACCGCGATATGGTTCTGGATAAGACAACACGGCAGGTGATGATTGGGGGAAGCCCTCTTCCTAAGATTACAAAACAGGAGTTTGCAATCCTGGAACTTCTGATCCGCCATCCGAAACAGGTATACAGCAAAGAAGATATTTTTGAATATGCATGGGAAGAACCGTATATCGGAGAAACGAAAACCCTGGATGTTCACATCAGCAACATCCGCAAGAAAATCAAGGCTGTGAGTTCAGATGAGTATATTGAGACTGTATGGGGAATCGGTTATCGGCTTCATCCGTAATCTTTACTCTTTTTTTACTTTTTATTTGCGTTTGATTAGGGAGTGTACTCTATGATAACAGTACAGCGGTGATACAGGAAAGATATTTTCCAGAGGCCGCCTGTATAAAAAGAAAAAGGAGAGCGGAAGATGAGTGAGATCTTATTGCAGACCAGCGGACTGACAAAAAAGTATGGACGCCATAAAGCTGTAGATCATGTGAACATTCATATCAAAAAGGGTGCTATATATGGCTTTATCGGCAGAAACGGAGCGGGAAAGACGACCTGTCTCCGTATGATCAGCGGACTGGCAAAACCGACAGAGGGCGAGATAACCCTGTTCGGATATCAGGGAAAAGAACTGAAAGAAGTACGTTCCAGAATCGGATGTCTGATTGAGGCGCCGGGACTGTACGGGAATATGACAGCCTATGAGAATATGAAGATCAAATGCAGACTGTTCGGCATCAGCAAACCCGGATATATTGAAGAGATTCTGGATACGGTCGGATTAAAGGATGTGGGGAAGAAGAAAACAAAGCATTTTTCCCTGGGAATGAAACAGCGTCTGGGAATTGGCCTGGCGCTTGTGGGAGAACCGGACCTGCTGGTACTGGACGAACCGATTAACGGACTGGATCCGCAGGGAATTGCGGAAGTCAGAGATACGATCCAGTCCCTCTGTGATCAGAGAAAAATGACCGTTCTGATATCCAGCCACATTCTGGAAGAACTCTCCAAAATTGCCACGGATTACGGCATCATACACAACGGCGTCCTCCTGCAGGAGCTGACCAGGGACGAACTGATGAGGCGCTGCAGTGAGAGAATCGAAATTACGCTGGAACATCCGGAAGCGGCAATTCCTGTACTGGATGGTATGGGATTTACCAATTATCAGGTGACAGATAAACATCATATTCATGTGTTTGAGCGCCTGAATGAAAGTGATGTTCTGAACATGGCTCTGGCCCGGGCGGGAATTCCTGTCAGAGGAATTGCTGTTACCAGTGAGGAACTTGAGAATTATTTTCTGAATCTGACGGGAGGTGCCAGCCATGTTTAATATGATAAAAATGGATCTGTACAGGATGTTTCATACAAAGGCCCTGTATGTGATCTGGATTGTACTGGCAGCGGCTGTGTTATTTACAACCAGTATGTCCAGGGAAGATCTGCAGTATATTCAGGAGGAATCTCAGGAGAATGAAAGCACAGGCGATGCGGCAGCGGAGGGAGAAAATCAGGAAGCGGAAATGATCAATATGGGAATGCAGGTTACGATTCCCACGCAGCCGGGAGAAAAAGTAACGCTGTTTGACCAGGTATTTGCAAATCTTCAGGCGAAATTTGTTGCTTTGTTCTTCCTTATTTTTACAGTGCTGTATTCCTCGGCCGATATCGGCAGCGGATATATTAAGAACATCGGCGGTCAGGTGAGAGACCGGTCGTCGCTGATTATATCCAGAGCAGCGGCCCTTCTGGTATATACAGTACTTTCCATGGCTCTTTATCTGATCTTTCAGGCTGTCTGCCAGAGGATATGTTTCGGTTATCTGATCTGGGGCGACGCGGCGCAGTTCTGGAAATATGTGGGTATGCAGACTGTTCTGCACTATGCTCTTGTTCTGATCACCATGGCGCTGGCAGTAATCCTCAAATATAATGTAATCAGTATGACTCTGGCAATCTGTCTGACAATGAATGTACTGGTCATCTTTTACAGTGCGATAGACAAAGTCATTCACAGTCTGGGAGCAGAAGACTTTCATATAATTGAACATACAGTGACAGGCAAGATTGCGCTTCTGTCCATGAACGGAGGATCAAAAGAGTATCTGCTTGCCCTGGCTACGGCGGCTGTGTTCGGAGCAGCTGCAACGGCTCTGACCTGTATTGTATTCAGAAGGAGAGATGTCTGATAAAATCCGTAAAAGCCGGAAGAAAATAAACGGCTGAAAATAAGATGCTTTATGTATGAAACGGCGGGGCAGCCTCTGAAACTCTGCCCTGCCGCAGGAAAAAAGGAGACAGAATTATGGGAATTATTGCAGGAATACTGGGAGGATTATTTCTCGTCCAGACGGTTCTGTTTTTGAAATATCAGCGGCAGGTGAAGGACATCTGCCGCCAGCTTGCGTTTCTGATTAAAAATGACAGCAATATGCTGATTACTTCAGATATAGAAACCGGAGGAATCGGGAAACTCAGGGATTTGCTGAATGAGCTTCTGTCCCTGCGGCGCGGCGAGAAAAGCAGATATGAGGAAAAGGAAAAGATGATTTCAGAGATCTACACCAGCCTGTCCCATGATATCCGTACGCCTCTGACTTCGCTGGACGGATATTTCCAGCTGCTGGAGACCACTCAGGAACCCGGGGAACAGAGCCGTTATATCCGGATTATTCAGGAGCGGATATCAAGTCTTAAGGAAATGCTGGAAGAGCTGTTCCTTTTTGCAAAGTTAAAAAATGATTCCTATCAGATCGATATCTCTCTGTGCTGTTTCAGCAGCATTTTAAAGGAAACCGTGTTTTCTTACTATGATGAGTGGCAGAGGTCAGGAATTGAGCCGGAGATTCAGATCCCTGAGGAACGGCTTTATTTCATGGGAAATGAGCAGTCCCTGAGAAGGCTGATTCAGAATGTGATTAAAAACGGACTGGATCACGGGAAAGACAGGATCGGAATCCGGCTCTGCCGAAAAGAGGGAATGCTCTGCCTGAAAATCAACAATCAGACGGATCATCCGGAAAAAATTGATATTTCACGGGTTTTTGAACGGTTTTATAAGGCGGACGGCGCCAGAAGCAGAACTTCCAGCGGACTGGGGCTTTCCATTGCCAGAGAACTGGCTGTGCGGATGGGAGGCAAAATGGAGGCCGGCATCTGTGAGGACCAGTTCTGGATCGAGGCGGAATTCCCGGAAGTTCAGGGATAAGGCAGCAGTGTTTATGCAGACTTTGTTTTCCGGTACTGCGTGGGGGTGCTGCCCTTTTTCTGCCGGAACAGCCGGGAAAAATAGAGGGCGTCGTCATATCCTACAGACCGGGCTATATCGCTGACCGGCAGAGCTGTTTCCTTCAGAAGTGTACAGGCGCGCCGGATCCGGTAATCCAGAAGATACTCCTGGGGCGAGCTGCCGGTGATATCCTTAAAGAGGCGGTACAGATAGGTCCGTTCGATATTCAGATGATCCGCAATCACCTGAATATTAACAGAGTGAGCGTAATTATTTTCAATATAGCGCAGCGCCTCTTCTACATAACTGATTTTCTTTTCTTTCGGCGGAATATAGGTCCGGGGAAACTTGCTGGCAAGGAGATACAGATATTCGTACAGAATACTGTTCATCATCAGATCCCGGTTTTCCGGCAGTTTATAAGCCTCAAACATTTTTTCATGACAGAGCCGTACCCGGTCATCCTTACCATAATGAAAATACGGTGTTTCCAGAAGAGAAGTCCTTTTCAGGTACTCCTCTATTTTTATGCCCTGAAATCCGATCCATGTATAAGTCCAGGGATGATATTTGTCCGCCTCGTAATAGATCAGTGTGTTCGGACGGATTAAAAAAGCATCTCCTTCTGACAGCTGATAGATATGTCCGTCTGTTTTATAAATGCCTTTTCCTCCCAGGATATAGTGGATCAGATAGCCGCTGCGCACAACCGGCCCGTAGCTGTGTGAGGGAGCGCATGTTTCATAACCGCAGGTGTAGATCATTGCATCCAGGTTTTTCGAAAAATCATTGGAAAATATATAGTCTTTCATCTGTCCTCCAAAGTGCCAACAAAACTGTATAGTTAAACAACATTTGTCTATATAATATATAGTATATTCCAGTATAATAATAATTACAAGAACAAATGAGACAGCATTTGTTCATACCGCGGGAAAGAAATATGCATGCAGGCACTCAGAAAAGCATGGAATGATATGGGAGGTATCAAAAGATGGATGCTGAAAAAAGAAAACGCTATGAAAATATAGCAGCAGAGCTTACCCGCCTGGCGGGAGGCAGAAACAATATTCTGGGAATTGCACACTGTGCGACCCGGCTGCGTCTTGTGCTTGAAGATAATGATAAGGCAGATATTCATGCCATTGAGGACGTGGATCTTGTGAAAGGTGTATTTGTGGCAGGAGACCAGCTGCAGATCATTTTCGGCGCAGGGCTTGTAAACGATGTGTGCCAGGTGCTGGCGGACTCTTTACATATGGACAGTATGAGCCTGGGAGACCTGAAGACAAAAGCCAATAAGAGAATGAACCCTGTTCAGCGGGCTGTGAAGGCACTTTCCGATGTATTTATTGAAATTATGCCGGGAATTCTGGCGGCGGCGCTTCTGACCGGACTTTCCAGTGTGCTGGGGAATATTGACTTTGTACAGAACAATGATACCTTGTACGGTCTGTCAAGACTGATCAATATTTCCTCCGGCGCGATTTTCGGATTTCTGCCGCTGTGCGTGGCTTACAGTACAGTCAAGCGGTTCGGCGGCCGGCCCATCATGGGAATTGTAATCGGCTGTATTATGCTGACCAACAGTCTGGCGGATGCAAGCGCCGCGGCGCAGGGAACCGTGGAGGTAACGACGCTTCATATTTTCGGGCTTCCGGTGGATCTGATCGGCTTCCAGGGTGGCATTATTGTGGCTCTTCTGATTGGTATTGTAACTGCCAAACTGGATATTTTCTTTGAGAAAAAAGTGCCGGAAGTGATCCGTCTGCTTGTATCCCCTCTTCTTACCACACTGGTAAGTTCCTTCCTGCTGTTTATGGTAATCGGACCGGTGGGACGTGGGCTGGCAAATGGAATTACAGCGGTTCTTGTGTGGATGACACAGCATCTGGGTGTGATCGGCTACGCTGCATTTTCCGGTGTACAGCAGCTCATTGTTATTACGGGCCTGCACCATGTATTCGGAGCCATCGAATCCCAGCTTCTTGTTGATACGGGACGGAATTTCCTGAATCCGCTGATGTCTGTGGCAATCATTGCACAGGGCGGCGCAGTCCTGGGATATCTGGCAGGGAATCTGAAGAACGCAAGGGCGAAAGAACTGTGTATCCCCAGTTTTATCTCCGTACTTTTCGGAATTACAGAGCCGGCTCTCTTCGGTGTGAATTTAAGATACCGTTATCCGATTATCGGAGGGTGTATCGGCGGAGCAATCGGCGGCGCGGTGGTATATTTTACTGATCTTGCCGCTCTGGGATTCGGCACAACGGTGGTTCCTGGAATTGCACTTGCAGATCCGGCTCACAATGGATATATAAACTATATTATTGCCCATATAATCGCTCTGGCAGCAGGATTCCTTTTCGCATTTCTGCTTGGAATCGGGTTTGACAGGAAAAAAGTGGCTGCAGCTCCGGAAGGAGAAAGGCAGACGGAACAGAAACCGGCAGCACCGGAAAACGGGATCGGGCAGCAGGCAGATCCCGGCCCGGAGAAAACGGACGGGCGCGGAGAGATGCCGGAGGAGATCAGCGCTTTCACATCCGGAGAATTTATCGGCATAGAAAAAGTCAAAGATCCTACTTTTGCTCAGAAAGTGCTTGGCGATGGTGTGGCAATTGTGCCATCGGAAGGCAGAATCTATGCCCCCTGTGACGCGGCGGTAGAGATGGTAATGGACACAAAACACGCTGTAGGACTTCGTACATCAGCAGGAAACGGGCTGCTGATACATGTAGGAATTGACACAGTAAACCTGGAAGGGAAATATTTTGACGTACATGTATCAGAGGGGCAGAGTCTGAAAAAAGGAGATCTGATTCTGGATTTTGACAGAGAAAAAATTGCTGCAGAAGGATATGATACTTCCGCATGTCTGATCTTTACGGAACTTGCAGAAGGAACACATGTTGACAGGGAGCCGGAAAGAACAGTGAAGGCAGGAGAGAAGATCGCAGTTATTACAAAATAAGAGGACAGTTTATGGAAAACGGATTTCAGAAAGAAAGGGAACAATTAAAAAAGATGAAACGGACAGTTGAGAGCTGTCCGTTTCGGACCAGATATCATATTATGCCGCCGGTGGGATGGCTCAATGACCCGAACGGACTCTGCCAGTTCCGGGGTGTCTATCATGCTTATTTCCAGTATTCTCCTTTAAATGTACATGGCGGCGGCGGTTTCTGGGGGCATTGTATGAGCCGGGACCTCCTTCACTGGGAGTATAAAGAGCCCGTGCTGACGACAGATATTCCGGAGGACGAAAGCGGGGTATATTCCGGTTCAGCTCTGATAGAAAATGACAGAATGTATCTTTTTTATACCGGAAATGTAAAAAAGCCGGGAGATTATGACTATATTGACGCAGGGCGGATCAGTACGCAGATTCTTACAGAATCGGAAGACGGACAGCATATGTCGGAAAAGGTAAAGCTGCTGGGTATGGAAGACTATCCGGAAGATATGACGCAGCACATCAGAGATCCGAAAGTATGGAAAGAAAACGGAAGATATTTTATGGTTCTTGGCGCACGCAGAAGAGACTGGGATTCCAGGGGAAACCGAAGCGATAAGGGCGGCATGCTTCTCTATACATCCGGTGATAAAAGAAAATGGAGTCTGTATCAGGAATATGTTCCGGAAAAACCCTTCGGCTATATGTGGGAGTGCCCGGATATTTTCTGCCTGGGCGGCAGGAAGATTCTGTCTTTCTGTCCACAGGGACTTCCCTCTGAAGCAGAGAAATATCAGAACATATATCAGTCCGGATACTCTTTCCTGGAAGACGGACAGAGCCCGGAAGAGTCGTTCCATGAGTGGGATATGGGTTTTGACTTCTATGCGCCTCAGACTTTTGAGACAGAGGATAAGCGGCGGATACTGATCGGCTGGGCAGGAATGCCGGATACAGAGAAAATTCACCGGAATCTGTCTGTGAAAAACGGCTGGCAGCACTGTCTGACCATTCCCACAGAGCTTACCTTTCACGACGGCAGAATCTTCCGTATGCCGGTGCGGGAACTGGAAGATCTTCCCTGGGCAAAAATGAAAAAAGAAAACGGAAGGTATCACTGGGCAGATCGGACAGTCCGTCTGCAGATCAAAGAAATAAATGGGAATAGACAGACAATCCGTCTGGGAAATGAAAAGAACGGTCTGACCATTCTTGCAGACGGTGACAGAGTCGAGCTGTCTTTTTCCGGGAATTCAGGAAACCTGTCCAGGTGCGGCGGCGGCCGGGGAAGAAGAACCGGCCGTGTAGAGGGCATGGTCCGGGAAATGCTTGTGATAATCGACAGTTCCATAGTGGAGGTCTTTGTAAACAGCGGAGAAACTGTATTTACGACCAGGATTTATCTGGAAAAAGAAGAAAGAGAACTGGATGTCAGCGGGTGCAGCGGATGCGAGATTGTTGCAATCTGATTTTTCCGGCGTTATAATTTTCATGTGAAAAGGAGGCAGCTGAACAATGAAAGTATTAATGATCAATGGAAGCCCTCATGCAAAGGGAAATACATATATTGCTCTGCATGAGATGGAAAAAATATTTGCGGAGGAAGGAATTGAAACAGAGATTCTTCATATCGGGAATAAAGATATCAGAGGCTGTATTGCCTGTCATTCCTGCGCGCAGAATGGAAAATGTGTTTTTGACGATCTTGTAAATGAGACAGCTCCAAAGTTTAGGGAATGCGACGGCCTTGTTGTGGCCAGTCCGGTATATTATGCATCGGCAAATGCAACTCTTGTCGCTTTTCTTGACCGTTTATTCTACAGCACTTCATTCGATAAAACAATGAAAGTAGGAGCAAGTGTGGTAGCGGCAAGAAGAGGAGGCCTTTCCTCTACATTTGACGAGCTGAACAAGTATTTTACAATTTGCGGTATGCCGGTGGCATCCGGGCAGTACTGGAACAGCATTCATGGAAGAGAGCCGGGAGAGGCGCAGCAGGATCCGGAAGGACTTCAGAGCATGCGGACTCTGGCGCGGAATATGTCTTTTCTGATGAAGAGCATTGCTCTTGGAAAAGAAAAATACGGCCTGCCGGATAAGGAAAAGCCCTGTTTTACCAATTTTATCCGGTAAAGAGAATGCTTTGCATCGGAGAAAGGAGAAAATATGGAGTTAAGAGAAGAACTGATCCGATTAAGAGAAAGCACCGGGATGAATAAAAAACAGTTTTCCGAGTATTTTGGAATTCCCTACCGTACATTCCAGGACTGGGAGCTGGGCAACCGCAGAGTGCCGGAATATCTGTTCCGCCTTATGGAGTATAAAGTAAGAATGGAAAAACTTGCAGAGAAAAACCAGGACGACTCTGTATAGAGCCGGGTATATTGTTATATATCGAAGCTGCAGATGCAGGAACGGCTCATCCCTCTTTACAAACAGAATACAAAATGATATCATATTGATATCAATAAGATAATAATCTGAACTAAGGAGGGAAAATTAAATTATGGAAGAAAAAATACTGCTGAATAAGAAACATGGCATGGCTGTGCTGCTTGTAACCCTGATTTTATATTTTGCAGCTGTAGCGGGATGTATTTTCGGGGGCATTATTCTGGGCGACAATGGAAATGCCGTGTTGCTGATTGTCAGTATTGTGTGGCTGTGTATCGGATGGATTCCGTTCTGCGGCCTTAAGATTCTGGAACCCCAGGAAGCTCTTGTTCTGACGCTTTTCGGAAAATATGTGGGAACTCTCAAAGGAGACGGATACTATTTTGTAAATCCGTTCTGCACCGCTGTAAATCCTGCGGCAGATACCCATCTGAATCAGAGCGGTGATGTAGATAACGGCGCGGCAAAATCCGCCTTGTCTCTGGCATTCAGTTCCGGAAGAGCAGAAGTAAATATGCCGGGCAAGAAGAAATTATCCCTGAAGATTATGACATTGAACAACAACCGCCAGAAAATCAATGACTGCCTGGGGAATCCGGTGGAAATCGGCATTGCAGTGATGTGGAGAGTAGTGGATACTGCAAAGGCAGTGTTTAATGTTGATAATTATAAAGAATATCTTTCTCTTCAGTGCGATACTGCTCTGCGCAATATTGTCCGGATTTATCCTTATGATGTGGCTCCGAATGTGGATACTACTGGCGACGGGATTGCCGATGAGGGAAGCCTCAGAGGATCCAGCGAAGTTGTGGCGGCCCGGATCCGGGACGAGATCCAGAAGCGTGTGGAAGAAGCGGGACTTGAGATTATGGAGGCACGAATCACATATCTTGCCTATGCGCCGGAGATTGCGGCTGTCATGCTGCAGAGGCAGCAGGCATCTGCAGTGATTGATGCACGCAAGATGATTGTGGACGGCGCGGTAGGCATGGTAGAGATGGCGCTGGACCGTCTGAGTGAAAACGGAGTGGTAGAACTGGATGAGGAGAGAAAGGCTGCGATGGTATCGAATCTTCTCGTTGTTCTGTGCGGTAATCGGGACGCCCAGCCTGTTGTAAATTCGGGCAGCCTTTACTGAAATGGCAGATAAAGGGAAAAAGCAGATTCCGCTCAGACTATCCGCGAAGCTCTATGAAGCCATTGCAGCCTGGGCTGAAGATGATTTTCGCTCAGTGAACGGACAGATTGAGTATCTGCTGACTGAATGTGTAAGACAGAGAAAAAAGAAGGGGAAATATATTTCAGAGAATATATTTGATACAGAGGAAAAAGAATGAAGATTCGGCAGGCTTCCGGCGGAAGCCTGCCGAATTCTGCGAACAGGGCAGGTCTGAGCGGCCCGCCGGGGAAAGCGGCATACGTTTTCCCTATATTTGTCCATATCTGAAAAGTATTAGACAGGATTGCGGGAAAAGAATATAATTAAAACAGTTGAAAGTATAAACCGGCTGTATGCCGGCACAGGTGTGGAATCTAAAACAGAAAGAAGGAAAGAAAAATGATTTACAGAAATTTTCAGGATTTGAAGCTTTCTGCGTTGGGAATGGGAGCTATGCGTCTGCCGGTAATCGACGGAGATGATGCGCGTGTAGATGAAGCTAAGACAGAGGAAATGATTGATTATGCAATGTCTCAGGGTATCAATTATTATGATACGGCATGGGGATACCATAACGGAAACTCAGAACTTACGGTTGGAAGAGCGCTGCAGAAATATCAGAGGGACAGTTTCTTCCTGGCGGATAAATTTCCGGGATATGACCTGTCAAATATGGATAAAGTAGAAGAAATATTTGAAGAGCAGCTGAAAAAGTGCCAGGTAGAATATTTTGATTTTTATCTGTTCCACAATGTCTGTGAGATGAATATTGATGCTTATCTGGACCCGAAATACGGGATCTATGACTATCTCATCGCACAGAAAAAAGCGGGCAGAATCCGTCACCTGGGATTTTCAGCTCATGGAAGCTATGACGTGGTAAAGCGTTTCCTGGATGCATACGGCAGGGATATGGAGTTCTGCCAGCTTCAGCTTAACTATCTGGACTGGAAATTCCAGGGCGGAAAAGAAAAAGTTGAACTTCTGAAAGAATGGAATATTCCGGTATGGGTAATGGAACCGCTTCGCGGCGGAAGACTGGCATCCCTTGCAGAAAAAGACGAGACTGCTTTAAAAGAACTGCGTCCGGATGAGAAAATTCCTGCCTGGGCTTTCCGTTTTCTGCAGTCTGTGCCCTCTGTGACAATGGTGCTTTCCGGCATGTCATCCATGGAACAGCTTCAGGAGAATATTCGTACATATTCAGAAGATAAACCATTGAATGAAAAGGAGATGGAGACACTGCTGGCCATAGCAGACGGTATGCTGGAGAAAAAGATTCTTCCATGTACTGCCTGCCATTATTGTGTGAGTCACTGCCCTCAGGAGCTGGATATTCCGGAACTACTGGCTCTTTACAATGAACATTGCTTTACAGAAGGGGGATTCATCGCTCCGATGGCGCTTTCTTCTTATCCGAAGGAGAAGCTTCCAAGCGCATGCATCGGCTGTGGAAGCTGCCAGGCTGTCTGTCCCCAGCAGATTGATATACCGGAGGCAATGAGCGATTTCGCACAGAAACTGAACCTGTAACAGATACAGTGCAGCTGTATAATAATAACTTCAGCCGGAACAGAAGAAAACCGCTTTTGTTCCGGCTGTTTTATTGATTTAATTATTATTAAATGTTATAGTATGAATAATACAAATAACATTTTAGAAGGGAATTCGTACAAGCAGGAGGAGGCCGGAAGATGAGCCAAAACGATGAACAGGATTTTGTCAATATCAAAATATGGAATTTATTTCGAAATCGTTTTAAAAGTTCTGTAACAGAAGCTTCCTATTGGTCGGATATTACGGAGTTCTGCCGCTTTACCGGCAAACAGTTTGACACGGCCGGCAGAAAAGATGTGGAACGGTATTATCGGATGATGGGAAAGAAAGTCGAAGAAGGAAAGATCAGTCCTCTGACTTTGACGAAAAAATTCAGGGAACTTCATTCTTTTGCCAGTTTTCTGACGGAAGAGGGGTATGCATCTGGTGAAGATTATTTTTATCCATATCTGAAGCATTTGAAAAAGGAAGACAGACTGGCAAAATCTATTCCTGTAGAACATATGGATGCATTGCTTTCGGCGGCATCAGAGAATCTTATGTGTTATGCGATTTTGTCTCTTATGTACCGTGCGGGATTGTCATCTACGGAGATTTCCGGGCTGAACGGCCCGGATGACTTCATATTGCAGGGATCAGATGTTTATGTAATACTTTCCGGACGGGAAGAATCATGTTTCATACCGGAAGATGTATGGGAAATACTGAAAGAATATATGGATCAGCGAGAAGAGTATCCCAGCCTTTTTTATAACCGGAGCGGACGGAGACTGAATACTATGTATATCAGCCGGATGATGAAAAAATACTGCAGACTGGCAGGAATTCCGGCTTACAGTGCAGAAGCGGTCCGCAACAGCTGTGCATTTAATCTGTTCGCATATGGAGCGTCCTCTGGTCAGACTGCTGCACAGATGGGAACAACACAGCAGCAGATCCGGCGGTACAAAGGCGCAGGCTATAGAGATAATCTGCGAAAGCAGGCCAACGCCCTTGTAAAAGTACGGATTGAAAAGCCATAATGAGCTGGCCGGATTCTATTTACAGCAATGACATCTCTTACAGAAAATACTGTTATGCCAGATACTTTCGTACCAGACAGGAAACGACGCCGGCGGCGCAAAGTCCCATCAGGGCATTGTGCATAGAACCGTACACAAGCAGTGCACCTTTCAGCCCGTACAGAATATCCGGAGAAGAAGGCACAAACCGATTGAACAGGAAGGCAAGATAGGAAGTGACAAATACAATAATAAAAGAAGTAAGTCCTCTTCCGGTATCTTCCTTCCAGATGCCTCCGGCATCCCTTACCCGGACTCTTGTCATAGCCCAGAAAAAGGAAATGATTTCAAAGAGCAGGAAAATTGCAACAACGGTAAGATAAGCCAGCAGAGTCTGCGAAAATGATTTCTGCCGGATGGACTCCGATATGTCGCCGTAGGGTACGCTTGCTCTCCAGAAAGTATAGGTTACATAAATACTGACTGCCAGGATCAGGATCAGAGTCAGCTGACGGATTATGATGCCGGAGATCCGGGAAAGTGTCCGCCCGCCTTTCTGGATCGGAGCGGCCAGATGCACCCCGCTTCGCCTTTTTCTGAATTTTTTCCTGCCGGAGCCGGAATTATAATCGTCATCACTATATTCGGGACCGTAACCTGCATTATAATTTCTTCCCCCGCTGTCATAGATGCTTTCATAATCTTCCACAGGAAATTCTCCGTCTGAAGGTTGCTGTCCGGAATAGCCGGTCCGGCCGGGATTTTTGGGAAAATCAGAGGAAATATCCGGGTCTCCATCGTATGTTACTTCGAAATTTTCATCAAATATGTCAGAGAAATCCTTTTTTGAATCCATGGAAATCCCTCGCTTTCTTTCAGCATTTTTAAAAAATCTTTTTTATGGTATACTGTTTTTGTGAAATTCTCAACCCCTGTCACGAAAAATTAAGAAGATTATTATAGATTTCTCACAGACTGCAGCTGTATTGTGCGGAAACAGACAGAGAGGGCAGCGTGAATTCAGACACAGTCAGTATTGCCTTACAAAAGTGTAAGAAGGACAGGGGGATTTGTAAGCGCATGAAATGGTAAGTTTTTCTCCGGTTCTGTTAAAATAAAACAGCAGATAAAAGATTGGCACAGACAGAATCAGGAGGCTGAAAGCTATGAATACAATTTTGACGGAGAAGGAAAAGGATTTTTCAGAAAAACGGAACAGAAGAAAAACCAGAACAGGAAGGGCGCTGGGCTGGATACTGCTTGCGGCAGCCGTGTTATTCATTATTCCCGTGGGCTGTATCATGTTTGTGATTTCCGGGGTCTGGTCCGCCGCTGACAGAGTTATGAACAGAATAGGGAAATAAATACCCGGGAAATAAGCAGCAGTTTGATGTAAATCTTTTTAACATTGTTTTAAAAATCTTTTTATTTTCTTAAGAATTCCTTTTCTATTATCTTAAGATCATGTGTTTAAAATAGACACAAATAGAATTTAAGATGCAAAAAGGAATAGAAGAGGGCAGTACATATGAAATATCTGACTTTTACTGTGCCGTGTTATAATTCTGAGAGTTATATGAGGCGATGCGTGGATTCTCTGCTGTGTTTTGGAAAAGATGCAGAGATTATCCTGATCGATGACGGTTCCACAGACGGAACGGGAGAAATTGCAGATGAATACCAGAACAGGTTTCCTGATATTGTAAAAACTGTTCATAAAGAAAATGGAGGCCATGGTTCCGGAGTCAACAAGGGTCTGGAAATGGCAGAAGGCCTGTATTTTAAAGTTGTGGATTCTGATGACTGGCTGGATCCGGAAGCATGTCAGAAACTTTTGTTTCGAATCCGGGAGCTTTGCGGCGGAGGAAGATATGAGTTCGCAGAGAACATACCGGATCTGTTCATATGTAACTATGTATATGATCATCTGGACGAAGGCTCCAGCAGAGTTATGGATTACAGAAATGTTTTTCCGGATGAAAAGATGTGTACCTGGAATTCGATCGGAAGATTTAAGCCGTCGCAGTATCTGATCATGCATTCTCTGATATTTCGGACCGAGGTACTGCGGAAATCCAATGTTAAGCTCCCGGAGCACACATTTTATGTAGATAATCTCTTTTCATACCAGCCGCTGCCGTATGCGGATAATCTTTATTACATGGATATTGATCTGTATCACTATTATCTCGGAAGAGAGGATCAGTCGGTGAATGAAAAGGTGCTGATGAAGCGGATTGATCAGCAGATCCGTGTGACAGAAATGGTGGCCCGCTGTGTGGATCTGAAAAAAGTCAGAAAAGTATATCCGAAACTGGCATCATATATGACGAGAAATATTTCGATCATGCTGTCGATTTCATCGATTCATCTGTTGCTGATTCAGACAGATGAAGCCAGAAGCAAAAGAAAAGAAATGTGGAAAAATATCCGGCAGCACGATAAGAGACTTTATTACCGGCTCCGGTATTCCACGCTCAGCGGACTGACATATCTGCCCGGCAGGCTGGGCGGCAGACTGACCATCGGTGGTTATCGGTTTGCAAGAAAAATCTATCAGTTTCAGTAAAGACAGGAGAATACAGGAGGAAAAAATGGCTGAGATTTACATTGCATTTGTGGATACGCCGGGTTTTTTTGCCGGAATTATACGCCGGGTGATCCATCAGAAATATATTCATGTAGCGCTGTCTCTGGATCCATATCTCAGGGAAACTTACAGCATCGGAAGAAGACATCCTTCCATACCGCTTATTGCAGGATTTGAGAAGGAGGATAAGAAGAAAATACTTAAAGCTTTCCCCGGGGCGGATTATATGGTATGCAGCATGACATGTACGGCCCGGCAGAAAGAGTATATTGAGCAGGAACTGAGAAAGGCCATGAAGACAAGGTTCCGTTACCATTATGCTGTGATCGGACTGCCTTTTATTCTTCTTGGCAGACCCTTTTATCAGAAGAATCATTTTACCTGTTCTTCTTATATTGCCAGACTTCTGGAAGAGGCGGGGGTGTGCAGATGGAACCGGCATTTTTCCCTTATTACGCCGAAAGATTTTTATGAGTATAAGGAAAAGCAGATTATATTTGAAGGCTCGCTTAAGGAACTGGTAGAGTGGGATCAGAGGTTGGAGGCTGAAAGAGTTCCGGCACTGCAGTTTATACGTCCGGCATTTGCCGGTATCCTGCCAAGAGGTGGATCCTATGAGCGGTAAGAAAAAAGTGATTCAGATTGCAATATTCCTGGCAGTAATGCTGCTGACTTTTTATGCGCTGTTCAGCGGAAGGGATCTGGGAGAGATAGCCCGCGCAGTCGGAAGAATGTCTCCTTTGTATCTGATTCCTGCCGTGCTGCTGGCAGTATTTTTTGTGTGTGCGGAAGGCCTTATGATCTGGTATCTGCTGAATGCTATGGGGGAAAAGAAAAACCAGGTATGGAGATGTATTCAGTATTCCTTTATCGGTTTTTTCTATTCGGGAATTACGCCTTCTGCTACAGGAGGACAGCCGGTGCAGCTGTATTATATGAATAAAGACGGGAACAGAGTCTCTGACAGTACAGTTGTACTTATGACAGTCGCAGTTGTATATAAATTTGTTCTTGTAATTATGGGGGCGGGAATTCTTATATTCTGGTACAGACCTCTGACAGAGGAGCTGAACCATTATTTTCCTCTGTTTATTCTGGGCCTGATGCTGAATGTAATTCTGGTTATCCTTATTCTTGGGGTAATGATTTTTCCTGAAATCATACGAAGAATTGCTCTGTTTTTTGAAAAGATTCTGATCCGTATGCATATATGGAAACCATCGGAGAAGAGACTGGAAAAAATCGATGGATTTATTGGAAATTATCAGCAGGCCGTAGGATGGCTGGGCAGGCACAAAGGAAAGCTGGGCGGGGTAGTCGTTCTTACATTTTTACAACGCTGCAGTGTATTTGTGCTGACTTATATGGTATATCTGGGGTTCGGGCAGACCGGTTCCAGTGCCCTGAAGGTAATTCTCCTTCAGGCTTCCGTATATATTGCTGTAGATATGCTGCCGCTTCCCGGCGCCCAGGGCATAACAGAACTGATGTACCAGGCCGTGTTTGCCCATGTTTTTGCCGGCGCTTACCTGATCCCGTCCATGCTGGTAAGCAGGGGAATTAATTTCTATTTTCTTCTTGTTCTCAGCCTGGCTGTAGTGCTTGTAAACCGGTTTGTTTTTGACAGGAGAAGGGCCCGGCCTGTTGACAATCTGCAGAAACAACCGTATAATACCACAAGATAAACTTTTGCTGTGGATTTTTCCGGACTTTTGTCATCTTTTCGCCACACAGTCGTTTTGACGGCTGTGCGGCGCTTTTTGTTTTACAAGGAAGAAAAGGAAGATCTGCGGCTGCAGGAGGTCATTCGGGTGAAAAATGAAGCAATGAGTGAAAACTTTATGAAGGAGAAACCGGTATTGCCGCTGATTTTGTCCATGGCGCTGCCTATGGTCATTTCCATGCTGGTAAATTCTCTGTACAATATTGTGGACAGTTTTTTTGTGGCAAAGATCAGTGAGGACGCTATGACGGCACTTTCCCTGGTTTATCCGGTACAGAATTTTATCAATGCGGTCGGTATCGGCTTCGGTGTGGGCATGAATGCGGTCATTGCCCTGCATCTGGGCGCGGGAAATGAAGAAAAAGCCAACCTTGCGGCTACACAGGGACTGGCTCTGGGCGTTGTTCATACAATTATTCTGACCGCAGGCTCTATTTTGATTATGCCTGAATTTCTTGGATTTTTTACGGACTCTGAAAAGATTATTAATCTGGGAATGCGCTACAGTGTAATTGTATTTGTTTTTACATTTTTCATTGTTACAGGTGTAGCATTTGAAAAAATCTTTCAGGCTGTCGGGCGAATGAAAGTTACAATGATCAGTCTGATGTGCGGCTGCATTCTGAATATAGTTCTGGATCCTGTGCTGATTTTCGGTCTGGGGCCCTTCCCGGAAATGGGAATCGAAGGCGCGGCTCTGGCGACAGGTCTGGGTCAGGCCAGTTCTCTCCTTTTTTATCTGGTGACATATTTTGTCAGTCCGATCAGGGTACGTATCGGACGAAAATATCTTGTGCCGGACAAAAAGATAATTTTCCGTCTGTATTCTGTGGGGATTCCGGCTACTTTGAATCTTGCCCTTCCTTCCATACTGATCTCGGCTCTGAATGGAATTCTGTCTTCTTTTTCCCAGGTATATATTCTGGTTCTGGGCATTTACTATAAACTGCAGACTTTTCTGTATCTGCCGGCAAACGGGTTTATTCAGGGCATGCGGCCTCTTGTGGGCTTTAACTATGGCGCGGGCGAATACAGACGGGTGAAACAGATCTATAATATCGTTCTGCTCATGAGCGGCGCGATTATGGCTGTGGGTACGGTTATCTGTCTGGCTGTTCCGGGACCGCTGATGGGGCTTTTTACGGAAAATCCGGAAACCATCCGGGCAGGAGAAACAGCGCTTCGGATTATCAGCGCCGGCTTTATCGTTTCTGCAGTTTCCGTAACTTCGTCCGGAGCTCTGGAAGGAATGGGAAAAGGGACCCCTTCCCTGATTATCTCTCTGTCCCGTTATATTGTCGTTATTATTCCGGCGGCATTTGTTCTGAGCCGGATTTTCGGGGCTCCCGGAGTGTGGAATGCTTTCTGGGTGGCAGAACTGATTACCGCGGCTGTTGCTTTTGCAGTATACCGGAAAGCATCCGGGAGCGGCGCAGACTGACCGGATCGTGTTTTTTCTTGACATCTCCTTACAAACCGCTCAAAATAATGAAAGATGCGAGTGGAAGTAAGGAGATTTTTTTATGAACATTATCAATATAGAACATATCGGCAAAGTGTACGGGGAGAAGATTATTTTTGCAAATGCATCCTTTGGCGTTCAGCAGGGAGACAAGATCGGAATTGTAGGGATTAACGGGACCGGAAAGTCTACGCTGCTGAAAATGATTGCAGGAGAAGAAACTCCGGATGAGGGGCAGATTATCCGGCAGAACGGACTGAAGATCGCCTGGGTTCCCCAGAATCCGATTTTCCCGTCAGGGGCGGATGTACGGTCCTGCGCGTTCGGAATCGGAGAAGGCGAAGAATGGCAGATAGAAAGCAATCTTCAGGAGCTGGGAATTACGCAGCTGAATCAGAAAATGGAAGAGCTTTCCGGGGGACAGAAAAGAAGAGTCGTGCTCGCGGGAACTCTGGCAGGAGATTTTGATGTGCTGCTTCTGGATGAGCCTACCAACCACCTGGATGCAGAGATGATCAGCTGGCTGGAAGAGTACCTTCGTTCTTACCGGGGAACTGTTCTGATGGTTACTCATGACCGGTACTTTCTTGACCGGGTTACAACGCGGATTATGGAAATCAGTCACGGTAAAATATACGGTTATGATGCGGATTATTCCGGGTTTCTGGAACTTAAGGCGGCCAGGGAGGAAATGGAGCAGGCATCGGAACGGAAGCGCCAGAGTATTCTGCGGATGGAGCTGGAATGGGCGAAGCGGGGCTGCCGTGCGAGAACTACAAAACAGAAGGCCAGGCTTGAACGCCTGGAAGCGCTGAAAAGCGGGAAAGCCCCGGTTCAGGATCAGACGGTGGAACTTGGTTCTGTGGAGACCCGTATGGGAAAGAAAACAGTTGAGCTGCATCACGTAAGCAAAAGCTATGGGGACAAAAAGATTCTGGAGGATTTCAGCTATATTGTGCTGCGCAATCAGCGTCTGGGAATTATCGGGCCTAACGGGTGCGGAAAATCCACACTTCTTAAAATGATCGCAGGCCTGGTACAGCCGGACTCCGGAGAGATCGAGATCGGTGAGACTGTAAAAATCGGATATTTTGCCCAGGAAGAGCAGCATATGGATGACAGTCAGCGGGTAATCGATTATGTAAAGGATATTGCGGAATACATTACAACAACAGATGGAAAGATCAGCGCCTCAGCGCTTCTGGAACGATTCCTCTTCACCCCGGATATGCAGTATGCGCCTATAGGGAAATTATCCGGAGGGGAAAAAAGGCGCCTGTATCTCCTGGGAGTTCTGGCCGAAAATGCCAATGTGCTTCTGTTCGATGAAGCGGGCAATAATCTGGATATCCCTACCCTTACGATTCTGGAAGATTATCTGAATTCTTTTTCAGGCATTGTGATCGCCGTGTCTCATGACCGGTATTTTCTGGATAATATGGCGGACCGTATTTTTGAGCTGGACGGAGCCGGGCATGCCATCCAGTACGAGGGCGGTTATACAGATTATATGCGGGCCGTTACAGAGAGAAAATCAGGGCGGACAGAACCTGCGGGGAAAGAGGAGAAAAGTTCCGGTAAAAAAGTTTCATCTGAAGATGTCTCCGAAGAGAAGGAAGTTTCCAGAAAGGCATGGAAACAAAATCAACCCGCCAGACTTAAATTTTCTTATAAGGAGCAGCGGGAATTTGAAACAATTGACGATGATATTGCGGCCCTGGAGGACAGATTGGAGGAGCTTGACCGACAGCTGGAAGCAAATGCCACAAATTCGGTTAAACTCAGAGAATTGATGGAAGAACAGACGAAAATACAGGAGGCTCTGGATGCAAAGATGGAGCGCTGGGTGTATCTGAATGATCTGGCGGAACGGATTGAGGCACAGTATCAGTAGGGATTTTTTTGCAGAACAGCAGTTTTTTAGGCCAGCGGCTTGACAAAGGTGAGTTCAGTTGATAATATTATAGAAAACAGAATGCACTCTGTTTTATGGTCGGCGCTTCCGGCCTGATTTGTCCGGGAGACTTACGGACAGCAGAGGCAGGACAGAGAAAGAGAGGAATCAGATGAGAAAGCAGGTATTTTCATTGCTTGTAGATAACAATCCCGGAGTACTCAGCCGTATTTCAGGCCTGTTCAGCCGCCGGGGCTACAGTATTGACAGCATTACAGCCGGGATGACAGCGGATCCCAGATATACCAGAATTACAGTGGTATCTTCCGGCGATGAGCTGATCCTTTCCCAGATTGAGAAACAGGTCAGAAAACTGGAAGACGTTGTGGCGATCAAGGTTCTTAAGCCGGAAGAGTCTGTCTGTCGTGAGCTGATTATGGTAAAGCTTCGTGCAAACGCGGCACAGCGGGGTGAAATTATTTCCGTGGCAGATATATTCCGGGCGAAGATTGTTGATGTGGAAGAGGATTCTCTGATGATCGAACTGACCGGAACTCAGAGCAAACTGGAAGCTTTTCTGAATTTATTGAAAAACTATGAGATTCTTGAACTTGCAAGGACGGGAATCACCGGACTTTCGAGAGGCAGCAAAGACGTAGAGTTTCTGTAAGAATATGTTAGTAAGAGGCGCCGGGCAGACGGATTTCCGGAAAAGCCTTTCACTAAAAAACGGATGCTGGTCTGTTCAGGCCGTCTGTTTTTCATACATAATATATTTATTTTTTAGGAGGAATGTAAAATGGCAGCAAAAATCTATTATCAGGAAGATTGTAATCTTTCCCTTCTGGAAGGAAAGACAATCGCAATTATCGGCTATGGAAGCCAGGGACACGCACATGCGCTGAACTTAAAAGAGTCCGGATGCAATGTTATTATCGGGCTTTATGAAGGAAGCAGGTCCTGGGCAAAAGCAGAGGCACAGGGATTTGAAGTGTATACATCTGCCGAGGCAGCAAAGAAAGCCGATATCATTATGATTCTGATCAATGATGAGAAACAGGCTGCATTATATAAAAATGATATCGAGCCGAATCTGGAAGAGGGCAACATGCTTATGTTTGCACACGGCTTTAACATTCACTTCGGACAGATCGTACCGCCGGCAAATGTTGACGTTACAATGATCGCGCCGAAAGCTCCGGGACATACAGTAAGAAGCGAGTATCAGGCAGGCAAAGGTACTCCTTGTCTGGTAGCTGTTGAGCAGGACTATACAGGAAAAGCTCTTGACAAAGCACTGGCATACGGACTTGCGATCGGCGGAGCAAGAGCAGGTATCCTTGAGACAACATTC
>DWZZ01000145.1 GCA_019117305.1 Candidatus Mediterraneibacter merdigallinarum
CGCCGGCATACTCACCTACCAGACCGTATCTCGAGAGCGTCTGACTTGCCGTAGCTTCATCCATTCCGTAAATATCAGGCACATTCACAATCTTTGTCTCAGGTCCGCGGCTTACAACATAGGATACCGTAGTGCCTCGTGACACCTCAGTTCCCGGATCTATGCTCTGGGAAATTACTATGCCTTCCGCCACGTCATCACTATATTCTTCGGTTGCGCTGCCCACCAGACCGGCAGCTTTGAGAGCTGCTTCCGCATCTGCCGCGCTGCCTTCTGTCAGTTTCGGCACTGTCGCAGGCTGGGTGCCGAGACTTACGATAATCTCAACACTGCTTCCTTCATCAACTTCAGTTCCGACATCCGGATTACAGGAGATTACATAGCCTTCTTCCACATCACTGCTGTACTGGGCTTCGCCTTTTGTTACTTTCAGTCCGGCATCACGCAGCATTTGTTCCGCCTGGGACTCCTCTTTATTGACAACATCCGGCACAGCAACTGTCTCCGCCTCTTCACCGGTACTCAGTATTACTTCTATTGTGGTGTGTTTTTCTACTGTTTCATCCGGTCCCGGCGTATGACTTTTGATCTCTCCGGCCTCATATTCGTTGGAAGGCTCCTCTCCCACCACATCAAGCCCCAGCTCATACTTGCTCAGCTCATCTCTTGCCTCTTCTTCTGTCATACCACGCAGATCCGGAACTTTTACCGTACTTTCCTCGCTGGATGTTCCGATCCCCGGGCCGCTGAACAGACCTACTGCATTTCCTACCAGGAACAGAACAAGTAAGGCAATAATCACGCCGGCCACAATCATAAGAATGCGCATGATTTTCTTCGTATCCGGATTTACATCCTTCTTTCTCCTGCGTCTTCTGTCATACACGCGGCCGTCATCGTCATCCTCGTCTTCTTCGTCGTCATCATCATCGTAGTCATCGTCGTCATCATCATAATTCTGTTCCTGAAGCCGCCTGATCTCGTCTGTCGACATAACAACGGTCCGGTCCGAGTCATCCGGCACTGCACCCATTGCGACAAAATCACCGTCCGGATCAACAAGAGACCGTTTCAGATCCTGAAGAAGAGACGCGCAGTCGTGATATCTGCGCTCCGGATTTTTCTGAGTACATTTCATAATAATGCACTCCAGACTGTATGGAATATCCGGCACTTCCTCTGACGGAGAAACAATTTCTTCCTGAAGATGCTTCAGAGCCACAGATACTGTGGAGTCTCCGTCAAAGGGAACATGTCCGGTAATCATCTCATACATGGTAATACCAACGGAATAGATATCGCTCTTCTGGTCCACAGCTCCCCCGCGGGCCTGCTCCGGCGACGTATAGTGAACCGATCCCATAACACTGGTACTGATGGTCTGGGTTGCCGTAGTCGCCCGGGCGATTCCGAAATCCGTTACTTTTACCTTGCCTTCTTTGGAAATAATAATATTCTGAGGCTTAATATCCCTGTGTATAATATGATGATTATGGGCAGCCTGAAGTCCGGTTACCATCTGGATGGAAATACTGATCGTCTCTTTTGCCGAGAGCCTTCCCTTTTTTTCAATATAATCCTTCAGGGTAATGCCTTCCACCAGTTCCATAACCATATAGAACAGGCCTCTGTCCTGTCCCACATCATATACATTCACTACATTCGGATGCATCAGCCCGGCCGCCGCCTGGGCCTCGCTTACGAACTTCTGGATAAATACCTGATCATTACGGTAATCACTTTTTAATACTTTGATCGCCACATACCGGTTCAGCTTATGATCCTTCCCCTTATATACATCAGCCATGCCGCCGGAACCGATGCGTCCCAGAATTTCATACCTCTTTCCTAAGAAAACGCCTTCTTTAATCATAATACACTCACCTCATCCGCAAACGGTTCTACCAGTACAACACCGATATTGTCTGTACCGCCATTCTCTTTTGCCGCTGCTACAAGGGCCTGGCCGGCTTCCACAATATCTCTTCCTCCCTGCACAATATGGAACAGTTCTTCATCCTCCACCATATTGCTCAGACCGTCTGTGCACATCAGGATGATATCGCCCTTTTTCAGTCGATGCTCATAGAAATCCACATCCACATCTGCTTTTGCGCCGATTGCCCTTGTAATGATATTTTTATCCGGATGATGCTTTGCCTCCTCCGGTTTGATGCCTCCGAGACGAACCATTTCTTCTACCAGAGAATGGTCTTTCGTAAGCTGTTGAATTCCCTGGTTAATGAGATAGAGACGGCTGTCTCCCACATTTGCGAAATACATCATCTGGTTGACAATGGTCGCCGCCACCACCGTAGTTCCCATTCCCTTGAGATGGACGTCCCTGGACGCTTCTTTTATAATCTCTTTGTTGGCAGTCTTTATCGCCCCGACAAGAACCTTCTCCACGTCCTCGCCTTCGCTGTTTTTCAGCTCTCTCTGCAATACTTCCACAGTATACTTTGAAGCGTAATCTCCTGCCTGGTGACCGCCCATTCCATCCGCTACTACAAACAGATTCCGGAGGATTCCCAGCGGTTTATCTGTAGTAAAGACGTAATCCTGGTTCACCTGCCGTACCATTCCTACGTCTGTAATTGAAAATGTCCTCATAGCCTCCTCCTTCTGAGCTGTCCGCAGGCTCCGTCTATATCAGAGCCCATTTCCCTTCTTATAGTAACATTTATTCCGCTTTTTTCAAGATTATTTTTGAAATTCAGGGCATTTTCCCTGCTTGGTCTGACAAAATTCCGTTCTTTCACAGGATTGACCGGAATCAGGTTCAGATGGCAGTTCCGGTGTTTCAGAAGAGCTGTCAGTTCTCCTGCGTCTTCCGGCGTATCGTTGACGCCGTGTACCAGACTGTATTCGAAAGTCACCCGCCGCCCCGTCTTTTCAAAATATGCGTCACAGGCCGCCAGTACCTGGGACAGTTCGTATTTATTGGCAATTGGCATCAGTTTCCTGCGCTTCTCCTGGGTCGCCCCGTGCAGGGAAAGCGCCAGTGTAATCTGCAGTTTTTCTTCCGCCAGTTCCAGAATCTTCGGCACAATGCCGCAGGTGGAAACGGTCACATTTCTCTGGCTGATATGCAGGCCGTGCTCTCCCGTCAGAATGTGGATGAATTTCAGAAGATTGTCATAGTTGTCCAGAGGCTCTCCGGTTCCCATCACTACCACATTTGACACCCGCTCCCCGGTGATTTTCTGAATCTGGTAGATCTGCCGGAGCATCTCGGAAGCTGTCAGATTCCGGTTCAGGCCTCCGATGGTGGATGCACAGAAAACACATCCCATCCTGCACCCTGCCTGTGAAGAGATGCACACGGAATTTCCGTGTTTATATTTCATAAGAACGCTTTCCACCATATTTCCGTCATAGAGCCGGAACAGAAATTTGTTTGTCCCGTCCAGGGCCGAAATCTGCCGTTCTTCCATGTCCGCGGGCAGAATCTCATATTCCTGTTCCAACTTCTCCCGGAGACTTTTGGACAGATTGGTCATTTCCGCAAAACTGCCGCAGAGCTTTACGTGAAGCCAGTCGTAGATCTGTCCTGCCCGGAAAGATTTTTCCCCGATGGATGCCATCTCCTCCTTCAGTTCTTCGTATGTAAAAGAACAGATGTCTTTTTTCATGTTCTGTCCTCCTGTTTTCTCAGTCTGGCAATAAAGAATCCGTCGCTTTTATGTACGCCCGGCAGAAGCTGGAGGCATCCGGTATCTGTACAGGCGCTCTGAAGATCCGGACAGAGACGGCTGCTTATATCTTCCGGCTCAAACTCCGGATATTCGTTTAAAAACCACTGTACATTCTCTTCATTTTCCGCATGGTTGACCGTACAGGTGCTGTACATGAGAACGCCGCCCGGTTTTACGTAAGCCTGTACGCAGCTTAAGATCTTTCTCTGAAGAGCGGCCAGCTCCCGGATATCTTCCGGGGATACCCGGTATTTCAGGTCCGGTTTTCTGCCCATTACCCCCAGGCCGGAACAGGGCAGATCGGCCAGTACAAGATCTGCTTTCCCGGTCCATTCCGGATCCGGAACAGAGGCGTCCCGGCAGACCGCCCGCACATTGACAAGGCCGGAGCGGTCAATGTTTTCCCGGATCAGCTCTGTTTTATATTCTGTCAGATCCCTTGCTTCCACCATGCCGCAGTTTTCCGGACTGCCGGAAGCTTCGGCGGCAAGGATGAGTTCTTCCGCCACATGAAGGGATTTGCCGCCCGGCGCGGCGCACACATCCAGCACCTGCGCCCCGGCCCGGGGAGCCGCAAGTTCTCCCACAAGCATGGAACTTACATCCTGCACGGCAAAAAAGCCCTCCCGGAACGTCTCAAGCCCTTCCAGGTAATCATATCCGGATATGCTCAGGGCATAAGGCAGGTAAGGATGAATCTCCGATTTCACGCCCTCTTCTTCCAGACGGCTCCGCAGTTCTTCCACGGAAATCCGGTTCCGGCAGCATCGGATTGTCAGAGGATGCTCTTCCTGCAGGGACCGGAGCATGATTTCTGTCTTTGCTTCTCCATATTCCTGCTGCCACAGATCCAGAATCCATTCCGGACAGGAATACCGGACGGACATTTCCTTTTTTCTGTCGGTCGGATATACTATATCCGGGAGTTCCCTTGCTATCGTTCTGAGTACGCCGTTTACGTATCCTTTCAGACCGGAAAATCCTTTTTTCACGGCCAGCTTCACCGCTTCACTGCAGACCGCCCGGTCCGGCACACTGTCCATATATTTCAGCTGGTATACGGAACTTCTCAGGATGCCCCGGATCACCGGCTTCATTTTCCGGACTTTTACTTTGGAAAACTGATCCAGAATATAGTCGATCTCGATCAGATGCTCCAGCGTTCCCTCTGTCACACGGGTGATAAATGCCCGCTCCCGTTTTTCAAGGTACTGATATTTCGCCAGTACGTCCCCGAGGATCTGGTGGCTGTAACCCCCCTTCTCCGTCACTTCCATCAGAACCGCCAGCACAATTTCCCGTTCATTTACTGATTTAGTCATTCCTTCTTCTTCCTCCTGTCAGGATCAGCAGACGCAGAAGCTGCAGAATAGCCGACGCGGCTCCCGCCACATAAGTCAGCGCCGCCGCTCCCAGCACTTTCTTTACAGAGGAGAGCTCATCCGGATAAAGCATTCCGGAAGCCCCCAGCACGTCTACCGCTCTCCGGGAAGCATTGAACTCCACCGGAAGGGTGACCAGCTGGAAAAGTACTGCCGCAGAGAAAAGCAGTATTCCCAGATTGATCAGAAAAACAGAGGTCTCTCCGGTAATCAGAAGTCCGATCAGAATCAGGGGCCAGGCCAGGGCAGAGCCGAAGTTTGCCACCGGCACAAGGGCGCCCCGGATGGCCAGCGGCGCATATCCTCTGGCATGCTGTACCGCGTGGCCGCACTCATGGGCTGCCACACCCACAGCCGCAACAGAAGAAGACTGATATACCGTATCCGAAAGTCCCAGCGTTTTATTGCCGGGGTTGTAGTGATCCGTAAGATTTCCCGGAATATGGATCACCCGCACATCATAAATGCCGTTCCGCCGGAGAATTTCCTCCGCCGCTTCCTTTCCGGTCAGGCGGAGTCTGCTCTGCACCCTGGAATATTTCGCAAACACCTGTCTCACCCGGGCCGACGCCGCCAGACAGATCAGGATGCCGATCAGTACAAGAATATAAGTCCAGTCATAATAGTAATAAAACATTCTTTCGCCTCCATTATGATTCCTGTGTTAATACGGTTCCCTCCTCAAGAGCATATCCTCTTAAAAACGCTCCGCTCTCCATTCTTTTCTTTCCCGGAATCTGCAGTTCATATACATGCAGGACTCCGTCTCCTGTCTGCACGGTGAACCGTTCCTTTTCCACTTTTATCACAGTTCCCGGAACACCCGCGCCGCTTCCTTCTCCCTCTGCCTTCGCCCGCCAGATCTTCAGGGTCTTTCCCTTCCAGTGGGTATAGGCGCTGGGCCAGGAATTCAGTCCGCGGACCAGGCGCTCGATTTTCACGGCGGACTGGCTCCAGTCAATATTTCCCATCTTCTTATCCAGCATCTTCGCGTATGCGGTAGGGGATTCTCCCTGTTTTTCAAATACCGCCGTATGATCTTCCAGCGCTTTTAAGGTTTCCACGCACAGCCGCGCTCCTGCCAGAGCCAGCTTGTCATGAAGGCTGTCCCCGGTTTCCTCCTCTGTGACGGGCACCTCGGTTTTCAGAATCATATCGCCTGTGTCCAGTCCCTCATCCATCTGCATCGTTGTAACTCCTGTCACAGTCTCTCCATTCAGGATTGCCCACTGTATGGGCGCCGCTCCCCGGTATTTTGGAAGCAGTGAAGCATGTACATTAATGCACCCGTAAGGCGTCAGCTCCAGGATGCTTTTGGGCAGGATCTGTCCGAAAGCAATCACCACACATACATCCGCATGATATTTTGCCAGTTCCTCCACGCACTGAGGATCCCGGATCTTCTTCGGCTGATAGACCGGAATGCCGTGCTTTAAGGCCGCGGCCTTCACCGGGGTAGGCTGCATTTCCTTTCCCCTGCCTTTCGGCTTATCCGGCTGGGTCACTGCCAGGCATACGTCATGTCCCGCCTCTATAAGGGCTTCCAGTGTCCCCACGGAGAATTCGGGAGTTCCCATAAATATAATCCGCATTCTCTATTCCTCCGTTTCATCTTCCGGCTCATATGATACGTCATGAAGGCCGTCCTGTGTCTTATTTACATACAGTTCGCCGTGCAGGTGGTCGATCTCATGGCAGAATGCCCTTGCAAGCAGTCCTTCTCCTTCCACCTCGAAGGGCACCATATCCTGATTCAGAGCCCGGACTTTTACATGATCCGGACGGGTAACGATTCCCCACTTGCCCGGCACGCTTAAGCATCCTTCCTCCCCGGTCTGTTCTCCGGAAGTCTCTGTAATCTCCGGATTGATCAGAATAATGGGACCTTCCCCCACATCAATGACAACAATCTGTTTGAGCACGCCTACCTGAGGCGCAGCCAGACCTACGCCGTTTTTTTCATACATGGTCTCCAGCATGTCTGTGATCAGCATTTTGGTCCGGAAGGTCATTTTTGTAACTTTTTTGCATTGTTTTGTAAGTATGTCGTCTCCGATTTCTCTGACTTCTCTGATTGCCATATTTTTTCCCTCCAAATAATTTCATAAGTACTCTATTCTGTTACATCGGGTTAAAGTCAAACTGAATTCTCATTTTATCAAATCCAGAATTAATTTCAATGTATTTTTCCATCAGATCTTTGATCTTCACCAGTGTATCATACCGGGGCGACTTCAGATAGATCACCCGGCGGTACACATCCCGGATCTTATCGATGCCCGGACTGGCCGGACCAATCACCTGTACCGGTACATTTCCTTTTATCCGCAGAATGTATTCTTTCAGATAATGACATCCTTTTTCCAGCAGTTCTTCATCCTCGCAGGATACATGCACTGCCGTCAGATTCTCTGCCGGAGGATATCCCATCATCTCCCGGTAGGCGGTTTCCTGCTCATAAAACATCTCATAATCCTGAGCTGCCGCGGCTTCGATGGCATAATGGCCCGGATCGTAAGTCTGAATCACCACATCCCCCGGGCGCTCGCCTCTGCCGGCCCGTCCCGCCGCCTGGGTCAGCAGCTGAAAGGTCCGCTCGCCGGAACGGTAATCATCTGTGTACAGGGACATATCCGCCGCCAGCACTCCCACCAGCGTCACATTCGGGAAGTCGTGGCCTTTTACGATCATCTGGGTCCCCACAAGGATATCCGCCTCCTCGTTGGCAAAAGCCTCCAGAATCTTCTCGTGGGCGTCCTTCTGCCGGGTGGTGTCCATATCCATCCGGAGTATTTTCGCTTCCGGGAACCGCTTCTTTACCAGATCCTCAATCTGCTGTGTTCCTGCCCGGAATTCCCCGATATAGGGAGAACCGCACTCCGGACAGCGGGTTACTTTCGGCTGTTCATAACCGCAGTAATGGCACACCATTTTCCCGCCCCGGTGGACCGAAAGAGACACATTGCAATGGGGACATTTTACCACCTGTCCGCACTCCCGGCAGGAAACAAATCCGGAATAACCTCTCCGGTTTAAGAACAGCATAATCTGCTCCTTCTTCTCCAGCCGTTCCTCCATCAGCTCCTGCAGCCTGCGGCTTAAGATCGAGCGGTTGCCTTCTTTCAGCTCTGCCCGAAGGTCGGCAATGTGAACCTGCGCCATACTCTGCATCCGGGAACGGTTTTTCATGGTAAGGAGAACGTATTCCCCTTTCCTGGCCCGGTACATGGCTTCCAGAGAAGGGGTGGCGCTTCCCAGAACCACGCCGGCCCCTTCCAGCTCCGCACGCTTAACGGCAGTTTCCCTGGCGTGGTAGCGGGGAACCTGTTCACTTTTATACGTCGGCTCATGCTCCTCATCTATGACAATCAGTCCCAGATCCGGAAAAGGAGTAAAAAGGGCGGACCGGGGGCCGATCATCACATCCACTTCTCCGGCTTTTGCCCGCATCATCTGATCATAGCGCTCCCCGGCAGACAGGCGGGAGTTCATAATGGACACCCGCTGTCCGAAATACCGGTAAAAGCGCATCACCGTCTGATAAGTCAGGGCGATCTCCGGGATCAGAACAATAGCCTGTTTTCCCATCTGTACGACCTGCCGGATCATTTCCATATACACTTCCGTCTTTCCGCTTCCGGTAACCCCGTAAAGCAGGTACGTATTCCGTCTTCCCTCCCGGTAGTCCTGCTCAAACCGGCTGACTGCCGCCTGCTGCTCCGGTGTAAATGTAATCTCCGGCGCTTCCCTGCTGCCGCCTCGGACCGGGTTGCGGTACACCTGTTCCGATTCCATGACCAGCACGCCCTGTTCCTCCAGCGCGCGGATTACCGGAAGGGTAATATGCAGTTTTTTCACAGCCAGATCATATTCCAGCACCGGCTGGTCCAGAAGCGCGGCCAGCAGCCTGGCCCTGGCCTTCTGATTCTTTTCCAGATAAAAGTCCAGCTTTTCCTTTCCTGCATCTTTCTCCAGAAGAAGGCGCAGATATTTCTTTACTCTGGCATTTTCCTTCTGTTTAATGGGAAGCACCGTTTTCAGGGCCTGAATCATAGTGCCTCCGTAATTCTCTTTCATCCAGGCCGCAAGGGCAATCAGCTTTGCCTCAATCTCCACGCTGTCCCTGGATATGTCTGTGATCTCCTTGACTTTTGAAAGATCATAGCTGCAGCTGTCTGTGATTCCCGTAACATAGCCTTTTACGGGCCGGTTTCCTTTTCCGAAAGGGACGATTACTTCCATGCCCGTTTTCAGTTCGTTTTCCAGTCTGTCAGGGATTCTGTACTGAAAGATTTTATCCAGTTTTTCATGTTTTATATCTATGATAATGTCTGCAAACACATTCCCACCTGTCTTCTGTGTACTGTCCTGCTTTATGACCGCTCCTGTTTCAGTTCTTCCAGGACTTCGGCGATCAGTACCCTCTCATCCATGGGATGCTTGACGCCTCTGATCTCCTGGTAGTCCTCATGGCCTTTTCCGGCAAGCACGATCACGTCTCCCGGCTGCCCGTTTGCAATAGCGTATTTAATGGCCTCTTTCCGGTCGCAGATTTCCACATATTTCCCGTCTGTTCTGCCGATTCCGATCTTTATGTCGTCGATAATGTCCTGGGGTTCCTCAAATCTGGGATTGTCAGATGTAATAATGGTCAGATCCGCAAGTCTTCCGGACACCTCTCCCATCTCGTACCTTCTGTCTCTGGAGCGGTTTCCGCCGCATCCGAACAGGCAGACGAGACGCTTCGGATTGTATTCTTTCAGCGTGGTCAGAAGGCTTTCCAGACTCATGGCATTGTGGGCGTAGTCGATCATCAGAGTAAATTCATCGGACACCTTGATCATCTCGATTCTGCCCTTTACCTTAGCCTGCTTCAGCACTTCCTTTATCTTCTCCGCCGGCACCTGGAAATGGCGGCACACGGCAATGGCAGTCAGTGAATTATAGACACTGAATTTGCCCGGAATATCAATCTCCACATCAAAATCCATGAGACCGGATACGTGATATGCCACTCCCAGATATCCCGGCCGGGATACAAGCTTTACATTTTCCGCCCGAAGGTCGGCATTTTCAGAGAAACCGAAGGTCTCCACCCTGCAGGTGGCATTTCGGAAAACATCTTCGAAATATTTATCATCCACATTCGCGATTCCCAGCCTGCACTGCTGAAACAGCAGGCCTTTGCATCTCTTATAATCCTCAAAATCCTTATGTTCGTTGGGGCCGATATGATCTTTTCCCAGATTGGTAAAGATACCGATTTCAAACGGAATTCCTGCGGTACGGTGAAGCATCAGTCCCTGGGATGACACTTCCATTACCACACAGTCGCATCCTGCTTCCGCCATTTCCGCGAAATATTTGTGGATAGTGTAGGACTCCGGCGTTGTATTTGCCGCGGGAATATGCTTTTCCCCGATAATCGCCTCGATGGTTCCGATCAGGCCGACTTTATGTCCCACTCCGTCCAGAATGGATTTGATCATATAGGTTGTTGTTGTCTTGCCTTTTGTTCCTGTAATTCCGATAATTTTCATCTTTTCTGCCGGATAGCCAAAATAAGCCGCGGACATCAGCGCCAGGGCATACCTGGTATCTTTCACAAGTATCACCGTCACATCTTCCGGAACGTCCACATTGTGCTCCACCACAAGAGCCGCGGCGCCCTTAGCCGCCACATCCGCGGCATAGCTGTGTCCGTCAGAAACAGCCCCGCTAATGCAGACAAATACAGACCCTTTCTCCGCTTTCCGGGAGTCGTTAATCAGCGTGGTGATCTCTGTCTGATCGGTTCCCTGCACCACTTCATAGTCCAGCCGCTCCAATAATTTATCTAATCTCACAGTTCGACCTCCTTAAAGAAAAATACTGTGCAGGCATACCCATGCACAGCCATTGATATAAGAATACCACAATCATGTCTCTCTTGCAAAGGCCGGAGACATTCTTGCCATGATCGGCGTGGGACGGGGACCATTGCGGTATTCAATCACTTTACTTATGAATCCATGAAAAAAGCGGCAGGGGTCGAGGATCAGACCACTGTCGCTTTTATTCTTATGTATCGTTACTCTGATACAAGATCGTATTTTACCACATCAATCTCTGCCTTTCCGTCTGCATAGAAGGAGATCCCCTCTGCGGAAAGATCCGTATAGATTGTCGCCGTAAGCACCTGTTCTCCGTCATTTACAAATATTTCCACGCTGAAATTATCCAGAATTATGCGCAGCGTAAGTTTTCCGCCCTCCGTTCTGACAAGGCTTCTTCTCTGATGGATGATCGCCCTTCTGGAACCGGAAAATTTCCTGTCGATCTTAAGAATGGATTCATGAGGCCGGAAACTGATTGCTGTATGGCAGGTATCGTTCTGAGCGAAACGCATAGCAAACTTTCTGTACACCTCGTTGACATCACCGGGGCGCAGCGTAAGCTCCATATCGATCCGGCGGCCTTTAATTCCGTCCAGACGGATCATATCAGTAAAGGCAACATTTTCATATTCCACCCGGTTCCTGCGCATTTTTTCCAGTTCATGGATCGGTCTCTGGAGCAGCCGCCCGTCTTTTACAGAAATTTCCCTTGGCAGGCTCATCTGTCCGAACCACGGACGTTTCGGAGAGTGCAGATTACAGGTATCCCAGTTCTGCATCCAGCCGATCATGATCCGGCGGCCGTCCGGGGTCAGTATTGTCTGTGGCGCGTAAAAATCAATTCCATAGTCTATGGCCTGATTATGTTCCTCGGTAAATGTGTTTGTCTTCTCATCAAAATCTCCGATAATGCATACCGTTCCATTGCCATTATGGTACTCAAAGCCCTGAGGAAGCATATCCTGAGGGCTTACAAGCAGCACCTGCTTTCCGTCCAGCGCGAAAAAATCAGGGCATTCCCACATCCGGCCAAACCGGCCGTTGTTGCTGATCAGGATCTTTTCAAATTTCCATTTCATCCCGTCCGGGCTGCTGTAGAGAAGGATCCTTCCGTCCTTCTGGGGCGTGCAGTTGCCAACCACGCAGCGGAAAGTGCCGTCCTTCTCACGCCATACTCTGGGATCCCGGAAGTCAAAGCGGCTTCCGTCCTCCGGAAGATCCTTCTCGGTCAGTACCGGATTGCCTGAGAATTTTTCATAATCAGTTCCGTCTCCTATAGCTATGCACTGGGTCTGTACTTCACGGCTGCTGCCGTCAGACTGTGTTTCTTTCACAACCCCGGTGTACATCAGCATATGTCTGCCGGCATCCAGGGTAACAGCACTGCCTGAAAAGCAGCCATCTCTGTCATAATCTGTATCCGGGGCGAGAGCTGCCGGAAGATAACGCCAGTGAAGCAGATCACTGCTCACAGCATGCCCCCAGTGCATCGGTCCCCAGTGTGAATCATACGGATGATACTGGTAAAACAGATGGTATTCTCCATTGTAATAAGAAAAGCCGTTCGGATCGTTGAGCCACCCTGTTCTTGTAGAAAGGTGAAATGACGGTCTTGGCTCATCTGCGATCTGTCTGTCTCTTGCCTCTTCATATCTTCTTGCATCCCTTAAAATCTGGCTCATAGGTCTTTTTCTCCTTTTTTATACATGTTAATTAGCCGATTCTCCGGCTCTGTCACTGCCGCTGAATATCAGAAAACGGGTGTTTATCCCGCATTATACCGTTGTCCCTCTCCGTATCAGAATAGGCGGAATTATTTTATGTACCGGCTCCTTTAACGGCGTCGGCCTTCTTTTTTTCCGCTCTTCCATCAGTTCAGAAAGAAGTTCCATCGCCTCACTGGCAATCACGGATATCTGCTGCCCCACAGTACTGGTAGGAATAACTGCTTCCCGGGAAATCGGCGAATTATCAAATCCTATGATCTGATAAGTTTCCGGAAGTTTTCCGTATCTCTGAAACAGAAGATTTAAAAGTACATTGGCATGTGTATCATTGGGCATGAAAATCCCCTTTTTCTTATCCGAGTATTCCCTTTCCAGATCATCTATGATCTTTGCTATGCCCTGCCGATTTTCTTCAAATGTATTTCCAAGATGTGTAAGAATCAGCCGGTAGGGAAGGTGGTATTCCTCACAGGTGTCCACAAATCCGCGAATACGCCCGTAAGCCGGAGATGTGTCCGGCAGATTTCCGTTTACATGAATAATAATGTCACAATCACTCTTTCTCAGCAGACTTGCCGCCTGTACCCCTCCCATATAATTATCTGTATTCACGCTGCAGATATACCGGTCTTCCCTTTCGATCCCGACTACAGGCACATTGTAGGAAGCGAGCTCTTCGGACGGAATCGTCGGACTTAAAATAATCATTCCTTCGATATTGTATGCCATCAGCTCTTCGATATATCTCCGTTCCACATCGGCCTTTTCATTTCCTGCGAACACAAGAAATTTGTACCCGTATTTCTCATAAGTATCCAGGATCTGGTTCAGCATCTCTGAATAATAATGCATATAAAGGTTCGGTATGATAATTCCGACAAATTCTGTTCTGCCGCTTGCAAGAATCCTTCCTACTTTATTTTCCTTATAATCAAGAGCTATAAGGGCATCTGCAACTTTCTGCTGGTTCTCCAGAGTAAGGGAGTCAGGATTGTTGAAATACCTTGAAATCGTTGTCTTGGAAAATCCCGTGTATTCCGCAATGTCTGCAAATGTCACTTTCTTTGATTTCATCAATTTCTTCCCTTCCTTTTCATAAAATAACTGTCGAGATTTATTATCTGAATGAGTATAGTATATCAGAACATATTACGATAAATCAATAAAGTAACCGGTAACAAAACCGGTTTTGTGAAATATATACAGAAATTTCAGCCCCAAAATATGACATCTGCCGAATATACTTTTTTCTATTGACACCGGCACTGTAAAAGTACTATCATCGCATTAAAGGAACCGGTTACTTTACCGGTAATACATCTTTTAAATATTAAACAAGAAAAGGAGGAAATGGAATGAGAAGACGATTGCTGTACCTTACGGTAACTCTCTTCGCCGCAGCCTGTCTGTCCGGATGTCAGCAGAAAGATCCCGAACCGGGAGACATTGCCGGATATGACGAAGGCGAAGAGTATCTTTCCATATGGGTTCACTCGATCGAGGACACAGAGGAGGGACAGGCCTACAAGGAATCGGTGGAAACCTTTAACGAAGCTTATGACGGACAGTACTTTGCGGACATTGAGTTCGTGCCCAGAAATGACAGCGGCGGCGGTTATTCTGACAAGGTAAACGCTTCTGTCATGGCCGGCGGTCTCCCGGATGTACTTACGGTAGACGGCCCGAACATCTCAGCCTACGCGGCAAATGGTATTATCCAGCCGCTGGCAGAGCTTACAGAGGAAGAAGAGGCAGAATATCTTCCCTCTATTATTGAGCAGGGGACCGTAAACGACGAGCTGTATGCGCTGGGAGTTATGGAGTCCAGCGTGGGCTTCTACTATAATAAGGATATTATTGAAGAAGCCGGCATTGAGATTCCTGACGCGGATGATCCCTGGACATGGTCGGAATTCCTTGATATTCTCGAAGAACTGAAGCCCCTTATGGATGAGAAAGACGGTTATCCGCTTGACATGACCTTTCCGGTAGGCGAGACGAGCATCTACTACTTTGCCCCCTTCGTCTGGTCCGGCGGCGGCGAGCTTGTAAGTGACGACGGACTGACGGTAGACGGATATTTCAATTCAGAGCAGACAGCCGCCGCAATGGAATATTTCCGCACCATTGTTGAAAACGAATATATGTCCGAAGCCCCCATTGATCATCTGTTTGAGAGCGGACGCGCCGCTTTCAAATTTGACGGAGCCTGGGAAGTAAACACAGTATACACCAGTTATCCGGATATCAATCTGGGAGTTGCGCCATATATCGTAAGCGACGACTGGGACGGAGAAGCTTACACGCCTACCGGTTCCTGGGCCTTCGCGGCAACGACGGAAACAAAGGATATCGAGGGCGCCACAGAACTTGTCAAATGGATGAGCGGAGTGGAAAGCGGCATCCGGATCTGGGATATGACCAAAAACTTCCCGTCTACATATGAAGCTTTTGAAAATATAGATGTCTTCCAGACAGATGAAAACTACAGCGCTCTGTACAATCAGCTGAGCAATTACGGACATCCGAGACCGAAGACGCCTGTATATCCCCAGGTGAGCACCAGTTTCCAGGAAGTTCTGGAAAGTGTGGCGCTCAGCGGGAAAGATGTAAATGAAGAGCTTGATAAAGCTGTGGAACGGATCGACCAAAAACTGGAACGTTATACGAGGGAATAAAGGATGAAAAAGAAAAATTCAATTTTAGGAATGGCGTTTTTCGGGCCTGCACTTGTACTTCTCACTCTGTTTTTATTCCTGCCGATGCTTCTTACATTTGGTTTCAGCTTTACTGACTATTTCGCGCTGAACCCGGAGCTGACGCACTTTGTGGGACTGGAAAACTATATCAATATTTTTAAAGACGAGCTTTTTGTACAGTCATTTTTCAATACTGTAAAATTTGTAATCATTATTGTACCCCTGCAGTGCGGCGGAGCCCTTCTGCTGGCGCTGGCCATCAACAAGGCTGCCCACTGCAAGAAATATTTTAAAGTCGCGTTTTTCGTGCCGGTAGTTATGTCCTTGGCAGTTGTCTCCACACTGTGGATGCAGATCTACAGCCCGGAGGGAATCCTGAATACACTTCTGGCCCATCTCGGAATTGACGCCCAGCCGTTTATCCACAGCGCTGATCAGGCTCTTCCGTCTATCGCGATCATGAGTGTATGGCAGGGCGTCGGATACCAGATGATCATCTTCCTGGGAGGACTGCAGAACATCAACCCTGCGCTTTATGAGGCTGCCGAAATCGACCATGCAAGCGGCTGGCAGAAATTCAAGGACATTACGCTGCCGGAACTGAAACCGCTCTGTATATTTGTATTTATCACAGTCACAATCGGAGCATTCCGTATGCTGGTACAGCCAATGGTTATGACAGGCGGCGGACCGGATCACTCAACCTATACACTTGTATATGACATTTACGAAACCGGTACTGTTAACTGGGAGATGGGACTTGCGTCCACAATGGCGATCGTATTCACCGTATTTGTCGTAATCCTGACAATCATCCAGAACGTACTGACTAAGGACAAGGAGGGAAGAAAACATGTTCACAAAAAAGCAAAAGCGAATTAACTGGATCCTGGTAGCCGTGCTGCTGGTTCTTTCCATCTTCTTCCTGTTTCCGGTCATCTGGATGCTGGCCAACTCCTTTAAACCGGACGCGGCCATCACGGCGGATATGAATTCCATTGCAGCCTTCATCCCGCCGGCATTAAACGGAAATTTCCTTGACAACTATATTTCCATTATCACGGATACGAACTTTCTCAGATATATGTTAAATACGCTCCTGTACGCTGCGATTCTCATTGTTCTGAGTATTGTTGTAAACGGACTGGCAGGATATGCTCTGGCAAAAATCAAATTTCCTTTCCGCGACCAGTGGCTTATGATCATTATCATGCTTCTGATCGTACCGACAGAGACGGTCATAACGATTCATTTCCTGATTATCGCAAAGGCCGGTCTGCTGAACACAATCGTAGGCTATATCCTGCCGCTGATCGTAAATCCGTTCAACATCTTCCTGTTCCGGCAGGTGTTCGTCAGTCTGCCGGATGATGTGTACGAGGCAGCCCAGCTGGACTACTGCGGGCCTGTGAAATATTTCTTCACCATGGTTCTGCCCATGTCCAAGACAGTTGTCGCAACCGTCAGCGTATTTACTTTCCTGAATGTATGGAATGATTACCTCTGGCCGTCGCTTGTATTCACATCAAGTGATCTGCTGACAGCACAGATCGGTCTGAACTCCATCACATCCAATGAGAATACAACGATGGGACAGACGCTTGCAGTTATTACTCTCATTACAATACCGGTAATTATCATCTACTCCCTGTTCTCCAAACAGATTGTGGAAGGTGTTACCTCAACAGGTTCAAAGGAAGGATAAAGAAATGAGTTTTATAGAATTTAAAAATATATGTAAAATGTATCCCGGATCAGATAAAAATACCGTTGACAATTTTAATCTGAATATTGAAGAGAAAGAGTTTATCGCCTTTGTCGGTCCTTCCGGATGCGGCAAATCCACAACTCTGCGTATGATTGCAGGATTTGAAGAAATTACCGGCGGAGAGCTCTACATAGACGGAAAAAAAGTAAACGATATGGCGCCGAGAGACAGAGGCATCTCAATGGTATTCCAGAACTACGCGCTCTATCCTCACATGACCGTTGAAAAAAATATCGGATACGGCCTGAAAAACATGAAAATGCCGGCGGATCAGATCAAACAGAAAGTTGACTGGGCCATTAAGATTCTCGGCCTGGAAGAATACCGCCTCCGCAAACCGAAAAACCTCTCCGGCGGACAGCGCCAGAGAGTTGCGCTGGGACGGGCAATTGTAAAGAATTCCAAGGTATTCCTTATGGACGAGCCTCTTTCAAACCTTGACGCCAAACTCCGTGTCAGCATGAGAACCGAAATCAGCAAGCTTCACCGACAGATCGGCGCTACTACGATCTATGTAACCCACGACCAGGTAGAAGCTATGACCATGGCTGACCGCATTGTCATTATGAAAGACGGTGTGATTCAGCAGGTAGGAAAACCGATGGAACTCTATGATCATCCGGTAAATCAGTTCGTAGCCGGATTCATCGGATCGCCTCAGATGAACTTTTTCGATGTGACAGTTGAGAAAGACACTGTAAAGTTTGCCGATGGAAGTTCAATGAAACTGTCCGAAGGTATGCTGAAGAAACTGAACGGCCGCCAGGGCGAAATGATCCTTGGCATCCGCGGAGAAGACATCAAAATGGACGCGCAGAATATGGAGCTCAACAAAGACAACGCCCAGCACGCTGTCATTACAGATACAGAGGTTATGGGAAATGAAAACAACCTCTACTTCAACTTCGGCGGTTCTCAGGCCGTAGCACGTGTGTCCAAGTATGAGATCAGTCAGATCGGCGACCGGATCAACTTTGTATTCATGCCGTCAAAGATGCATTTCTTTGATAAAGAAACAGGCGTCAACTACGCTGAATTGTAAAAAAATATTATAAATTATCCCTGCCATGGTCTCTGTCTGTATGACATCCTGACCATGGCAGAATATCTGGAGGCAGTATGAAGAGACATGCATTACACTTAAAAGCGCCGGACAACTGGGTAAACGATCCCAACGGCTTTATCTACTACAAAGGATACTACCACCTTTTTTACCAGTATTTTCCCTATGGCCCCCGCTGGGGCACAATGCACTGGGGCCATGCAGTGAGCAGGGATCTGGTCACATGGGAACACAAGGGTCTGGCCCTCTATCCTACTACGCGGGCGGATTTAAACGGCTGTTTCTCCGGAAGCGCCATTGAAAAAGACGGAAAGCTGTATCTGGTTTACACGGGGGT
>DWZZ01000146.1 GCA_019117305.1 Candidatus Mediterraneibacter merdigallinarum
ACTTGTTTTTGAAAAAAAGATGTAATAAAATAGCAATATGTTTTTGGAGTAAATCATACTGTGTTCGTGAAAAGGAGTCCTTATGAGAGAAGACATGAAATCAATGATTGCAGATACCTTTTCCCAGATGCTTGAAAAGGAAGACATAGATAAGATCACAGTGACAAAACTGATCGGTGAGTGCCATATTTCCCGGCAGACCTTTTATTATCATTTCCGGGATATTATGGATGTACTGGACTGGACGTTCCGCCGGTCAACGCAGGCACTCGCCCGTCGGAGCCTGGAGGCGGAAGACCGGGTAGGGGCGCTTACGGCATATGTGATTTTCGTCAGACAGAACAGGATAAAGCTGGAAAAACTGCTTTATTCCCGCAGGTGGGTCCAGATTGAAGCCATGCTGACAGAGTCTGTTATGATCTATCTGGCGGAAATGGCCCGGGGACAGGGAAAGGACATTCGTGTCAGTGTTGATGATATGGAAGTAATGCTGAGATTTTATGCCAGCGGAGTGGTGGGGGTTTTGCTTCAGTATGTCGGAAAACCTCATCTGGATGAAGAAAAACTGGTTATTCAGATGGAGAAAATTATTACCGGAAAGATGTTTCCGGGTGAACAGTCATAAATGTTTAAGAATAATAATCCGGACAGAAGGGACGCTGCAAAACAGATGCGAGTTATCTGTGGAGCAGGAGTCCTTCTTTTATGTCCAAGCACAGAAAGAGGGTACCGTCCCATCACCGGATGATGGAGCGGCGCCCTCTTTTCTGATAATTTCCCGGCGTTTTTACAGCTCAATTTTCCGCATTCCCGCCGCTTCAATCAGGAGAGCGATTCCCATGATTACCAGGTAGGCGCACAGAATATAGTTCAGCGCCAGCGCCGAGACGAAGGGCAGCAGCAGAAATACTGCCGCGAGGATAATATTAAGGACGCCGCTGAATGTCAGAGCCCCCGCGTGAGGGATGCGGTAGTATCTGAGCCGTGACGCGAAGGAAAGTTTTTCTGCTCCGTTAAAGATCAGCAGAAAGGCCAGCATGAATGTAACAACCTGTACGGTCAGCTGGATCGGCATAATAAGCAGCATAATACCAATCAGTACATTCAGTATACCTGATATGATCAGCATATAATCTCTGAAATAGTAGGTCATAGACGCAAATGTAATAAAATGATAAATCCCGATCCCGATTACAGCGGCTGCGGCCAGATACTGGATAACAGCAAAAATTCCGATGGGGAATACAGCGGTCAGGATGCCGGCAATAAGCAGCAGCGCTCCCAGAATAAAGTATACTGTACGCATCCTTTTCCGCCCTCTGTTCCAGGCGTCAATCATTTCCTGTACATAGTCAAAGTCTGAGTCAAACCATCTCATATGTCATTGCTCCTTTCCTGAATTGTATAATCTGTTTCAATCTTCTGTATCGATCCGGCTTCTCTGCACAAGTTTCGCCGATGTTTTCCGGTAATTTCAATATAGCTGAAGAATGTTTTCCCTGCCACTTATAATTTCTACGGTCTGTCTTTACAATATCCGGGATCTGTCAGTTTTTTTTACAGATCTGAGGATTTGTCAGGACAGATCCGCAAAATTGAGAGTCGCATCAGAAATTAAATTCTGCTATATAAAAAATGTAGGTTTTATTCAGAGCCGGAAAGGAGGAAGGCTTTCCATGAATATTGATGATAGTGTATTCGCGATTAAATTATATGAGATGGAAGAGCAGTACGGAAAACTGCAGTGCAGGATCCGGATCTGTGAACAGGGCGGCAGAGATAAGATTCATTCCGAGCTTCAGAAAGCCCGGGAAGAGTATAAAGAAAACACACTGCTGCTGGAGGAAAAAGCAAAAACCTGCCGTTCTCAGGCTGTGACCAGACTGACACAGGCGCAGCTGGACTACAGAAAGAAGATCGGAGAGTCCATGAGGAAACAGATTGTCAGGGATCTGCACACCTCGGACAGCAGTTCCGGGGAAGATGAGGAAGAGGCAGACATGCTTTATGCGGAGTTCGCGATGGATTTTGCCACTCTCGCCATGCAGCAGGCGCTGATCTCTGCTCTGAAAGCACTGGACCGCCAGAAATCATCAGAAAATACTGATACGGAACAGGAGACAGGAAGTGCAGACACAGAATCAGCACAGAGGAAAGGAGCGGATGCGGAATGCAGGAAGTAAAAAAACCGAGAAAGCCATTGATTTATTATTATATAATCGTGCTTGCCGTCCTGCTGATATTTAATTTTCTGCTTATGCCGTGGGCGGCGGAACGGCGTGTTACAGAAGTCGGATATGACCGGTTTATTGAGATGACAGAGGAAGAAGATGTGGGTCAGGTGGAAATCAATCAGGAGGACAATGAGATTGTCTTTACTGATAAAGATGGAAGCGCCATATACAAAACCGGAATGGTGGAGGACCCGGATCTGACCCGGAGGCTGTATGACTCGGGCGCAAAATTTTCAGGACAGATCGTAGAACAGATGTCGCCCATTCTTTCCATTCTTCTTTCCTGGATCCTTCCGGTTGTGATCTTTATCGCGATCGGACAGTATATGTCCAGAAAGCTGATGAAAAAGGCAGGCGGTCCCAATTCCATGATATTCGGAAACGGAAAGAGCAATGCGAAAGTTTATGTCAAGTCTTCGGAAGGCATCAGGTTTTCTGATGTGGCAGGAGAAGACGAGGCGAAGGAAAATCTCGCGGAAATCGTGGATTATCTGCACAATCCGGGCAAATACAGGGAAGTCGGCGCGGCGGTGCCCAAAGGCATCCTTCTTGTAGGCCCTCCGGGAACCGGTAAAACCATGCTGGCAAAGGCTGTGGCCGGAGAAGCCAATGTGCCGTTCTTCTCCATGTCAGGATCTGAGTTCGTGGAAATGTTCGTCGGCATGGGCGCCTCTAAAGTCCGGGATCTGTTCAGGCAGGCCAAGGAAAAAGCGCCGTGTATCGTATTTATCGACGAGATCGACGCCATCGGCCAGAAGCGTGACGGCCGTGTGGGCGGCAATGATGAGCGGGAGCAGACACTGAACCAGCTGCTTACCGAGATGGACGGATTTGAAACAAACAACGGTGTAATTATCCTGGCGGCGACAAACCGCCCCGAGTCTCTGGATCCGGCGCTTACCAGACCGGGCCGGTTTGACCGGAGAGTTCCGGTGGAACTTCCGGATCTGAAAGGCCGTGAAGAGATTCTGAAGGTTCACGCAAAGAAGGTAAAGCTTGACGAGACAGTAGATTTCAATAAGATCGCGCGTATGGCGTCCGGAGCGTCCGGCGCAGAGCTGGCAAATATTGTCAACGAGGCAGCGCTGCGGGCGGTAAGAGAGAACCGGCGTTTCGTGACACAGGCGGATCTGGAAGAGAGTATTGAAGTTGTTATCGCTGGTTATCAGAAGAAAAACGCGATTCTTACCGATCAGGAGAAGAAAGTTGTCGCCTGCCATGAAATCGGCCATGCTCTTGTGGCGGCGAAACAGAGCAATTCCGCTCCGGTTCAGAAAATTACGATTGTACCCCGCACATCCGGCGCCCTGGGCTACACCATGCAGGTTGAGGAAGGCAATCACTATCTGATGAGCCAGGAAGAGCTGGAGAATAAGATCGCCACTCTGACCGGAGGAAGAGCGGCAGAGGAGCTTGTGTTCCACTCCGCGTCTACCGGAGCATCCAATGATATTGAACAGGCAACGAAACTTGCCCGTTCCATGATTACCCGGTACGGTATGAGCAAAGATTTCGATATGGTGGCCATGGAGACGGTGACCAACCAGTATCTGGGCGGAGACTCATCCTTAAGCTGCTCTATGGAAACCCAGACCGAGATTGACCGTCAGGTGGTGGAGCTTGTGAAAAAGCAGCATGAGAAGGCCGCGAAGATTCTGGAAGAAAACCGGACGAAGCTGAACGAGCTGGCGGATTATCTCTATGAAAAAGAAACCATCACAGGCGAGGAGTTCATGCGGATATTAAATGCGTGACCGGAAATTTTCTATTAAGTACATGGGACGGGATACGTAAGTATTCTGCCCTGTGATAAATCATATAAATCCAAAATAGTATTTGTACAGAAGAAAAGAAAGGTGGAAATACAAATGGGAAAGTCAATTAAAGAAACAATGCAGGAATTTACAGTAAACCAGGCGCTCAAATATCTGGAAGGCAATCCGGAGGAAAACATTCCGAAGCTGATGGCATTTGTGGACCGGTTTATGCCGAAAGACTGGTATACGAGCCAGCGGAACGCGATCAGAGGAGCCATTGAGCAGAAGAATAACTGGTATCAGCTGATCTTAAGGCTCTATGAGCTGGATCCGGGCGTGCGCCGGGCATTTTTCCAGAACTTCATTACAAATGCCAGTCTGAAAGGAAGCGCCGTGCAGGATGAGATGGCAAAGAAATATAACTGCAATATTCCCTGGGCGATCCTGCTTGATCCTACTACGGCATGCAATCTGAACTGTACGGGATGCTGGGCTGCCGAATATGGACATCAGTTCAACTTAAGTCTGGAGGATATTGATTCTATCGTCCGCCAGGGCAAGGAGCTGGGAACTTATATGTATATTTACACCGGCGGCGAGCCTACGGTACGTAAGAAAGATATATTCAGGATCTGCGAGATGCATCCGGACTGCGAGTTCCTTGCATTTACCAATGGTACAATGATTGACGAGGAATTCTGCCAGGAAATGCTGCGGGTAAAGAACTTTGTGCCGGCCATCAGCCTGGAAGGATTTGAGAAAGCCAACGACGGCCGCAGAAGAGACGGTGTATACCATAAAGTACGCCATGCAATGGAGCTGATGAAAGAGCACAGACTGCCCTTCGGAATCTCCGTCTGCTACACAAGCCAGAATTTTGAGGATGTCAGCAGTGAAGCGTTCTACGATATGATGATCGAGAGCGGCGCTCTGTTTGTATGGTACTTCCATTACATGCCGGTAGGACACGGCGCAGTGACAGACCTGCTTCCCACACCGGAACAGAGAGAAGAAATGTACCACCGCATCCGTCATTTCCGCGGGACCAAGGCGATCTTCGGCATGGACTTCCAGAACGACGGAGAGTATGTAGGCGGATGTATTGCCGGCGGCAGAAGATATCTGCACATCAACGCAAAGGGGGATGTGGAGCCATGTGTATTTATCCACTACTCCAATGTAAACATTCACGACTGTTCACTGCTGGATGCGCTGAGAAGCCCCATCTTCCAGGCATACCACGACAATCAGCCCTTTAACAATAACCATCTGCGCCCCTGCCCCATGCTGGAGAATCCGGAACGCCTGAGAAAACTGGTCAAAGATACCGGAGCTGTAAATACAGATTATCAGGATCCGGAAAGCGTAGACGATCTGTGCGACAGATGCCGGCCTTACGCAGAAAACTGGAAACCGATGGCAGATAAACTGTGGGGAGAAAGTCATCCGCAGAAATAAACAGATTCGGATTTGTCGAAGTGAACTTCCGGTATTGAAAAAGGAAA
>DWZZ01000147.1 GCA_019117305.1 Candidatus Mediterraneibacter merdigallinarum
AAGTAAAACGTGTTATCTTTATTATTGAAACATCGCACGAAAAGGATAATGCCGCCCTTGAAAATGTGAGAGGACTTCTCGGAGGGAAGTCAAAGGATTTTATTACAGCTGTTGATGAGAAGAATATTATAGTTGTAAAGGAACTTACTGAAAAGGACGGGAACAGGGAACTGGAAAAAATGGCGAAAGATATGCTGGATACGCTTCGGAATGAGGGCGGAGAAGAGCATATCAGGATTGCATACGGCACGATCGTCAATGATATTAAAGAGGTTTCCAAATCCTATAAAGAGGCAAAGCTGGCTCTTGACGTGGGTAAAATTTTCTTTGACGAAAAGGATATTGTGGCGTTTACAACACTTGGAATCGGACGATTGATTTACCAGCTCCCGATTCCGCTGTGCAAGATGTTTATTAAAGAGATTTTTGAGGGGAAATCTCCGGATGACTTTGATGAGGAGACGCTGACAACTATTAATAAATTTTTCGAAAACAGTCTCAATGTATCAGAGACATCCAGACAGCTTTATATTCACAGGAATACTCTTGTATACAGGCTGGACAAACTGCAGAAAAGCACGGGGCTGGATCTCCGCGTATTTGAGGATGCAATTACGTTTAAGATTGCTCTCATGGTGGTAAAATACATGAAATACATGGAGTCGCTGGAATATTAAGCGGATTTGTCCATACATGCAGCGGAGTATGAATAATTAGGAGGAACATATGATTGAATTAAGAAATGTGACGAAGGAGTACTCCAAAGGGCATGCAGCTCTTAATGGAGTGTCCGTGAGGATTGAACGGGGAGAGTTCGTTTTCATCGTCGGCGACAGCGGATCAGGAAAATCTACGTTGATCCGTCTGATAATGAAGGAGTTAAATCCGACAGAAGGGACGATTATTGTAAACGGACAGAATCTGAACCGGATGAAACATCGGCATATTGCAAAATACAGAAGAGGATTAGGCGTAGTCTTTCAGGACTTCCGTCTCCTGAAGGACAGAAATATTTATGAGAATATAGCTTTTGCGCTTCGCGTTACAGAGACGCCTACCCGGGTAATTAAAAAGAAAGTGCCGGCAGCGCTCTCTCTGGTAGGTCTTGCACAGAAATACAAGTCTTTCCCGAAGGAATTATCCGGCGGAGAACAGCAGCGTGTTGCTATAGCGAGAGCTATTGTAAATGAACCTGCCATATTGCTGGCTGACGAGCCCACCGGAAACCTGGATCCCACAAATTCCTGGGAGATTATGAGTCTCCTGAAAGAGGCAAATGAACGGGGGACAACAGTTCTTGTTGTTACACATAACCAGGAGATCGTAAATGAGATGAATGAACGGGTTATTACGATGAAACAGGGCGTAATCGTTAGTGATGAACAAAAAGGTGGGTATATAGATGAGGATTAGTACATTAGGATACGTTGGAAAACAGGGCGTCAAGAATATCTGGAGGAACAAGATGTTTTCTCTCGCATCCATTGCGACGATGTCAGCTTGTATCTTCCTGTTTGGATTATTTTTTGCAATTATATTAAATTTTCAGTATATTATCAGAACTGCTGAAGAAGGCGTTGCCATAACGGTGTTCTTCGAAGAGGATGCTACCGATGAACAGAAAGAAGCTATTGGCCAGGAGCTGGAAAATCATGAAGGCGTAGCCAGAGTAAATTATGTGTCTGCCGATGAAGCGTGGGAGGAGTTCCAGAAACAGTATTTTGGCGATAATCCGGAACTGGCCGAGGGATTTAAGAACGATAATCCGCTTGCCAATTCTGATAACTACGAAGTTTATATGGAGACAATAGACGATGATGAAAATCTGATCGCCAGAAGCCGCTCCCTTTCTTCAACACAGAATGAACTTGTAGAATTTGCACAGGAACTTGACGGAGTACGTGAAGTTAATAAGTCGGATGTGGTAGCAAATACGCTTTCAAGCGTAAACATGCTTGTGGCGTATGTTTCGATTGCGATTATTGCCATTCTTCTTGGAGTGTCGATTTTCCTGATCAGCAATACGGTTACGATGGGTATCACCGTACGAAAAGAAGAGATTGCGATTATGAAATATATCGGAGCGAAGGATTTTGTTGTCCGTTCACCGTTTGTACTGGAAGGTTTGATTATCGGTGTTTTCGGAGCGGCAATACCGCTTGCTTTGTTGTATTTCCTGTATGAGAGAGCGGTAGAGTATGTGATGACCAAATTCAGTATTCTCCAGAATATTATCGACTTCCTTCCGGTAACAACTGTATACCGGTATCTGCTGCCGATAGGTCTGCTTATGGGAATCGGCATCGGTTTCCTGGGAAGTTTCTTTACGGTACGCAAGCATCTGAAAGTTTAAGCAGACAGAGGAATGTTTTTGATATTTCTGAATAGCATAATTATTACATCGTATTGCACGATATGTGTAAAAAGGATGGGGGAGGACAAAGCGGAAGGAGCAATCCGCTTTGTCCTTCTTTTTCCCTTTATTTGAGCCATAGTGTATAAGGAGAGGTATGAAAATATGGATAAAGACAGGACAGAGATGGACACAACAGAAAAGACAGAAAAAGAGCTTCCGGCAGACGGCGGACGGGGAGAAGCCGAGAACAGATTTTCTCAGGACAGGACGCGGGAAGGACATGCGAAACACAAGGGGCGATTTGGCGCGGGCGTACTGACCGGCATGGCGGGAATGCTTGTGATCATTGCCGCGGCATTCGGAATCAGGAGCTGGGTTATCGGGAACAGTCTGGCTTCCTCAGGCGTGTCTGCGAAAGATGTTGAAAACAAACTGGATGTGATCAACGGACTTATAGACGAGTATTACCTCTATGAAGATGAAATTGACAGTAATGCTCTGGTAGAAGGGCTGTATTCCGGATATACGGAGGCTCTCGGGGATCCCTATACAGAATATTATGACGAAGAGGAGACGCAGGCGTTATTTGAATCTACCAGCGGTGAGTTCAGTGGAATCGGCGTTACTATGAGTCAGGGACCGGACGGCACTATTACCGTGACAAATATATATAAGGACTCTCCTGCGGATAAAGCCGGAATGCAGGTGGATGATATCCTGCTTCAGGTTGACGGCAAAGATATTCAGGGGAAAGACCTGAATACGGTAGTGTCTTATGTAAAGGGTGAGAAAGGGTCGGAAGTCACTCTGACAGTACTTCGGGACAACAAGGAAGTTGACTTGACAGCTGTGCGGGATACGATAGAAGTACAGACCGTAGATTACCGGATGATGGACGGACAGCTCGGGTATATATCGGTCAGTGAATTTGACGATGTAACATATGAGCAGTTCAAAACAGCAATGGACGATCTGGAAGCACAGAATATGCAGGGACTGATTATCGACCTGAGGAATAATCCCGGCGGAAATGTGGATACAGTGACTGACATGCTGAAACTCCTTCTGCCGGAGGGGCCTATTATTTCGATCAAATATAAAAACGGAAATACAGAAGAGATGACCTGTGACGGCACAAATGAGTTTAAAAAGCCGCTTGCTGTGCTTGTAAACGGCTACAGCGCCAGCGCATCGGAAATTTTCAGCGGCGCGGTACAGGATTATGGCACAGGCACGATTGTGGGAACTACCACTTACGGAAAAGGTGTAGTTCAGCAGCTGATCAGTCTGGGAGACGGAACCTGTCTGAAACTGACAATTGCGGAATACTATACCCCCAGTGGCAGGAGCATTAATGGTACCGGCGTGACGCCGGACGTGGAAATAGAATATAAATATGACGAAAATAACCCCGATGCAGACAATCAGCTGGAAAAAGCCGTGGAAGTGCTGCGGGAACAATTGAATCTGTGAGCCCGGCAAGAACATCCTGCAGAAAAATGCAGGATGTTCTTGCATATATATCATATATCCGGAAAAAACAATGATTTAACAGAGGATTTTGCAGGAAAAATAAAACAAGATTGCAAAAAAAGAACAGGATAAATTAAAAAAAGTTCTTGCAATATAAAAAACGGTATGGTAATATTGAAAACATATTTTAACTGGCTAAAGAGTTGAAATAGAGAAAGGCGATGAACAAGACTCTGGTTTTCAGAAACTGACAGGAAGTTGGCGTCACCGACTGAGAGCGCCGGACAGCGGAGGAAACTAAGGGAACACTTGGGAGCTGACCGTCTGAAACTGAGTAGGGCGGTACGGAAGAAGCATCCGTTAACATGCAGAGAGTGGAACCGAAAGCACTTGATGAGAGCAAGCTGTAAGGAGCAGGTCGAGTCCTAGTGCAGAGGTTCAATGCGGGTGGTACCGCGGATTTTATCTTGATAATTTCCGTCCCGGGATACTTAAGTATCCCGGG
>DWZZ01000148.1 GCA_019117305.1 Candidatus Mediterraneibacter merdigallinarum
GACCGGTCAGGACGCGGTGAACGTAGCAGGAACATTTAACGATAAGATCGGAATAGACGGCGTCATCGTGACCAAGCTGGACGGTGATACGAGAGGCGGCGCCGCGCTCTCTATCAAAGCGGTTACAGGCAGACCGATCCTCTATGTCGGTATGGGTGAGAAACTTTCTGATCTGGAGCAGTTCTATCCGGACAGAATGGCGTCGCGCATTCTTGGCATGGGTGATGTTCTTACTCTGATCGAGAAAGCCGGCGCAGAGCTTGATGAAGAGAAAGCCATCAAGATGGCGGACAAGATGAAGAAAGCCCAGTTTGATTTTGACGATTATCTGGTCAGTATGGAACAGATGCGCAAGATGGGCGGTCTGTCCAGTATTATGAGCATGATGCCCGGGCTTGGCGGATTCGGAGGAAAGGCTGGGAAATTGCCTGATTTTGATTCCGAGGAAAATGAGAAGAAGATGGCGAGGATGGAGGCGATGATCCATTCTATGACCCCTGAAGAGCGGAGCAATCCGGATCTTCTGAATCCGTCAAGAAAGCACCGTATCGCGCGTGGGGCGGGAGTCGATATCGCAGAAGTCAACCGTATGGTGAAACAGTTCAATGAATCCAGGAAGATGATGAAAAAACTTCCCGGAATGATGGGTGGTAAAGGTGGCAAAAGGGGCAGGTTCAGACTTCCCTTTTAACACATAGATCATGCCGGAGGCGGCCGGCTGCATATGCGGCGGGGCTGACGGCAGAAGCAACAAACAATAAGAAAAATATATTTAAGAGGTGAAAGAAATGGCAGTAAAAATCAGATTAAGAAGAATGGGACAGAAGAAGGCTCCTTTTTATAGAATCGTAGTAGCTGATTCCAGGTCCCCGAGAGACGGCAGATTTATCGAGGAGATCGGAACATACGATCCGAACTGTGATCCGAGCGCGATCAAGGTAGACGAGGAAGCTGCTAAAAAATGGTTAAGCAACGGAGCTCAGCCGACAGAGGTTGTTGGAAAAATCTTCAAGGCAGCAGGTATCGAGAAATAAGATGACTTCGCGGAGGTGCGCGTAAGATGAAAGAATTAGTTGAAGTAATTGCAAAAGCGCTTGTTGACCATCCGGAGGAAGTCTCTGTAATCGAGAAGAAGGAAGGCCGTACAACCGTACTGGAACTTCATGTTGCAGACGGTGACATGGGAAAGGTAATCGGCAAACAGGGCCGTATTGCAAAAGCGATCCGCTCCGTTGTAAAGGCGGCTGCGGCAAAAGAAGATAAAAGAGTTGTTGTCGATATCGTATAACAGCGTCTGACTGTGCGGCAGGCATGGCGGCTCAGCGGATATGAGAAAGAGGGACAGTTTTCCGTTTCGGGGAGTCTGCCCCTTTCTTTTTCACATACCGGCGTATTTCAGAGAATTGAATAAATACTGAATCTGATTTCGCGGGAGAAAAAGAACAGAAAGGAAACGGGAGAAATGGAACAGTTTCTTCAGGTGGGGGTAATTTCCTCTACACATGGAATCCGGGGTGAGGTTAAAGTCTTTCCGACAACGGATGATCCGGCCCGGTTTAAAAAACTGAAAAAAGTGCTCCTGGACACAGGTAAGGAACGGCTTGAGCTTGAGCTTCAGTCCGTGAAATTTTTCAAACAGTTTGTAATCCTGAAGTTCAGGGGTATTGATAATATAAATGATATTGAAAAATATAAAGGCAGAAGTCTTATGGTACCGCGAGAAGATGCGGTAAAGCTGGAGAAAGATGAGTATTTTATCGCGGATCTGATCGGCATGGATGTATATACCGATGAGGAGATTTCAGGCGGGCAGCGATTCGGGGTGCTTAAAGACGTCATGGAGACGGGAGCCAATGAGGTCTATATTATTGACTCGGATAAATACGGCGAAGTACTTGTTCCTGCAATCAGGCAGTGTATTCTGGATGTGGACGTGGAAAAACGCGTCATGAGAATTCATCTGATGAACGGTCTTATATAAAGAAGTCAGAAAGCCCGAAACGGCCAGTTATAAGGAGAAAAAAATGAACTTTCATATACTTACATTATTTCCGGAGATGGTTATGGACGGCCTCAATACAAGTATTATCGGCCGGGCGGTCAGTGCGGGCCGTCTGTCCATTGAGGCAGTAAATATCCGGGATTATGCCTTTAACAAACATCAGAGCGTAGATGACTATCCCTATGGCGGCGGAGCCGGCATGCTTATGCAGGCAGAACCGGTGTATCTTGCATATAAGGCTGTCGCAGAGAAAATCTGCGCCGGTGGAGAAGCAGTGCTGGACGGTCAGGACGCATACGGGGAAAGAGAGCAGTTCGCCGGCCGGGAGCCGGATGACCGGCCGGCTTCCGGAAAAAAGCGCCCGCGCGTAGTTTATCTTTCGCCCCAGGGAGAAGTGTTCAATCAGAAGATGGCGGAGGAAATGGCCCGGGAAGAGGATCTGATTCTGCTTTGCGGCCATTATGAAGGAATCGATGAGCGCGTTCTGGAAGAAATCGTCACGGATTATGTTTCCATTGGAGATTATGTGCTCACGGGAGGAGAACTGCCGGCAATGGTAATGGTTGACGCGATTTCCAGACTTGTGCCCGGCGTACTCCACAATGATGTGTCTGCCGAATTTGAATCCTTTCAGGATAATCTGCTGGAATATCCTCAGTATTCCAGACCGGAAGAATGGCACGGCAAAAAAGTGCCTCCGGTGCTTATGTCCGGGCATCATGCAAATATTGAAAAGTGGAGGCGGGAGCAGTCGATTATCCGGACCTATGAGAGAAGACCGGATCTTCTGGAAAAGTGCGAGCTGACAGAGAAGGAAAAACAGTGGTTCCGGGAATGGCTTGCTGAGAAAAAACTTTGATTGGGACTTGAAAAACCTGTAGAAATATGGTAAGCTGTAACAGTTGTGAAAAGAAGAGCGATGGTCCTCTGGCACGGAAGAGTGTTAAGAACGTCAAATATGAAGGAGGTCACACAAAATGAACGAGATCATTAAGAAGATCGAAGCAGAGCAGTTAAAAGAGAATGTACCGGAGTTTCATGTAGGTGATACTGTAAGAGTACATGCGAAGATTAAAGAGGGAAACCGCGAAAGAATCCAGGTTTTCGAAGGAACTGTCCTTAAGAAACAGGGCGGCGGCGCAAGAGCTACTTTTACAGTAAGAAAAACATCCAATGGAATCGGCGTTGAGAAAACATGGCCGATCCACTCACCGCATGTTGAAAAAGTAGAAGTTGTTCGCAGAGGTAAAGTAAGAAGAGCGAAACTGAACTACTTAAGAAGCCGTGTAGGAAAAGCTGCAAAAGTGAAAGAATTAGTAAAATAGTAACTATGAGAGGGACAATTACAGATTTGTAGTTTGTCCCTTTTCTTATAAGAAATATTCATAAAATTCGGGGAGGAGTCATGCGGGAACTGAAGTTTAGCAGAAAGCGAAAAGGGACATCCGGAACATCGGGCAGAAGATCTTCCAGGCGTTCTGATCTTCGGTTTGAGAGTGAAAAAAGGGGAAGGCGTCATACCGGCGGATACGGACAGCCCAGACGTGTAAATATTGCCGGATTACTGTGCTGGATCGGAGAGATCATACTGGTCTGTGCCGCAGCTGTTTTTCTTGTTCTTGCCTTTGGACACAGAGTAAGCAATACAGGAGAATCAATGGAACCGGCGCTTGACAATGGGGAAGTTGTACTTGTGAACCGGCTGAGTTACCGGCTGTTTTCTCCGGCGAGAGGAGATATTGTGGCGTACAGCCAGAATGGCAGCGAACAGTATTCAATTAAAAGAATCGCAGGACTGCCGGGGGAAACAATACAAATTATAGATGGCAGTATATTTATTGACGGAGAAGAACTGACGGAAGACATTTATGCGGAAGACATTTCATATGCAGGACTCGCTTCCGCACCTGTAGAGCTGGGTGACGGAGAGTATTTTGTAATAGGCGATAATGCAGCGGCCAGTGATGACAGCAGAAGTCCGGACGCAGGCCCGGTCAGTGAAGATGAGATTTACGGAAAAGTGTGGTTTGTGGCAAGTTTCGGAGACCACTTTGGATTTATATAGGAGGGGAAGATATGCATTTTCAGTGGTATCCGGGACATATGACAAAAGCCCGGCGGATGATGCAGGAAAATATAAAGCTGATTGATCTGATTATTGAACTGGTGGATGCCCGGATTCCTTTAAGCAGCAGGAATCCGGATATCGACGACATGGGAAAAAACAAGGCCAGACTGATCGTGCTGAATAAGGCGGACCTGGCTGAAGAAAAAAGAAATGATGAGTGGGTTGAATATTTCAAAGAAAAGGGATATTCTGCTGTTAAGGTGAATTCAAAAAAGGGCGGCGGCATTAAGTCCATACAGTCTGTGATTCAGGAGGCCTGCCGGGAGAAGACAGAGAGGGACAGGCGCCGGGGAATTCTGAACCGTCCGGTACGGGCCATGGTTGCGGGAATTCCGAACGTCGGAAAGTCTACATTTATTAATACTCTGGCCGGCAAAGCATGTACAAAAACGGGAAATAAGCCCGGAGTGACCAAAGGAAAACAGTGGATCCGCCTGAATAAAAGCGTGGAACTTCTTGATACGCCGGGAATTCTGTGGCCAAAATTTGAGGATCAGAAAGCCGCACTCAAGCTGGCCTTTATTGGTTCAATTAAGGATGAGATCCTTCAGACGGAAGAACTGGCGGCAGAGCTTATAAAATATATGGAAGAGGAATACGCGGGCGCAATCGGAGAAAAGTATTCTGTGGAAACTACGGAAGATTCCTATGAGTGCCTCAGAAGGATTGCGGAAAGCCGGCACTGCCTTGTACGGGGAAACGAACTCGACACAGAAAAAGCGGCAGCGCTTTTTCTGGATGATTTCCGCAATGGCCGGCTGGGACGGATTACACTTGAAAATCCGGAAAATGCAGCCGTAAAATGACAGAACATACAGAGCTGGCAAAAGAAAGGAAATGACCGATGAAAAGTATTGCAAAAGAGCTGGGCGCATGGTTATTATACATTCTGATAATTATAGGCATATCATATCTTGTGATCACATTTGTGGGGCAGAGAACGCAGGTGAGCGGTTCTTCCATGGAGACGACCCTTTCAGACGGGGATCAGCTTATTGTGGATAAGATATCATACCGTTTCCGTGATCCGAGCCGCTATGATATTGTTGTATTTCCATATAAATATGAGAAGAATACATATTATATAAAACGAATTATCGGACTTCCCGGAGAGACGGTTCAGATTGTAGACGGCTACGTGTACATTGACGGACAGAAGCTGGATGAGCATTACGGAAATGAGGTTATGGAAAACCCCGGAATTGCTGAAGAACCTCTGGTTCTCGGCGATGATGAATATTTTGTGCTGGGCGATAACCGGAACAACAGCCAGGACAGCAGGGCGGCCAATGTGGGAGTCATACATAAAGATGATCTGCTTGGAAGAGCCTGGGTGCGCATCTGGCCTTTGAATAAATTTGGAGTGATTAAACATGAGTAAAAGCATTTCTCAGATCAGGCAGGAATTTGACGAAGCGGATGAAGAAAGAGGAGAAGTACTCTGCCGGCTTTATGCCGGGGACGCCAGGGCGGGTGTGCAGAACCTGATTGAACGGTACAGACGAAGAAAAGAAGCGCTGAAAAAAGAGCGGACGCGTCTTGCCGGGATGATGATTTATGAGAAAAAATACAGAGAATACGGGCGGCTCTGCGGCATTGATGAGGCGGGCAGAGGTCCCCTTGCAGGTCCGGTAGTTGCAGGAGCGGTTATACTTCCGGAGAATTGTGAAATACTGGGCATAAATGACTCCAAGAAGCTGACGGCGAAGAAAAGAGAAGTTTTATATGATGAAATTATGGAGAAAGCGGTTGCAGTCTCGACAGGCATTGTGTCTCCGCAGAGAATTGATGAGATCAATATTCTGCAGGCCACTTATGAAGCCATGCGGGAAGCGGTTGCCGGTCTCGGAACAGAGCCGGATCTCCTGCTGAATGATGCAGTTACCATACCGGAGGTTATTATTCCTCAGATTCCTATTGTAAAGGGAGATGCAAAAAGCGTGTCTATTGCAGCTGCCAGCATTATTGCAAAAGTTACAAGGGATCGTATTATGCTGAAATATGAAAACAGGTTTCCGGGATATGGATTTGCTTCGAATAAGGGTTATGGTTCGGCAGAGCATATTGAAGCGCTTCGCCGTCTGGGGCCTACTCCGATTCACAGGAACAGCTTTATCGGTAATTTTATCTGAGGCAGCAAAGCGTTTCGGAGGAGCCGTTTCTCTGTTCTGCGTAATTGTTGGATATGGAAACAAATAAGATAGAAAATAATAAAAGACAAACAGGAATAAAATATGAGCAGGCAGCGGGCTTTTTCCTGGAACAGATGGGATATGAGATTCTGGAGTATAATTACCGCTGCCGGTTTGGTGAAATTGATATTATTGCAAAGGACGGCGCCTGTCTGGTATTCTGTGAAGTGAAGTACCGTTCCGGCAGAGGAAAAGGCAGTCCACTGGAAGCGGTAGACTATCGGAAGCAGCAGACGATTTTCCGGTGTGCCTCTCATTATCTGGCAGGACAGGGATTCGGCGATATCCCGTGCCGGTTTGATGTGATCGGTATTGAGGGGACGGCGATTACTCATATAGAAAATGCATTTACAGGATAAAGATATCTGAAAGATCTGCTCCGGGGCAGGAAAATCAACCGGATGTTTCAGGTACGGCGGAAGTATACGGATTATTTGAGCAGAAAGGCGGTGTGTCAGTGGGACTGGGACTGAAATATAAAGATAACCGGCATATATTCGACGAGCGTGGAGAAACTGTCCCATATCTGGAATTTCCTCTTCTGAGGGATTCCGGGATCGTGAATCACGGATTTTCCACCAGGCTGGGCGGAGTAAGCGAGGGCTGTTTTTCTTCTATGAATCTGAGTTTTGACCGGGGCGACCGCCCGGAGGCAGTACAGGAGAATTTTCGAAGAATCGGAAAAGCAATCGGAGTGGAATGCGGTGATATGGTGCTTTCACAGCAGACTCATACCACAAATGTGCGCCTTGTGACAGAGAAAGACAGAGGAAAGGGAATTGCCCGGGAACGGGACTATACAGATGTGGACGGTCTGATTACAGATGTACCGGGAATCTGTCTGGTTACATCCTTTGCAGACTGCGTGCCGCTGTATTTTGTGGATCCGGTAAAAAAGGCCATTGGCCTGAGCCATTCCGGATGGCGCGGAACGGTGGGACGGATCGGTCAGAAAACCATTGAAAAAATGCAGCAGTGTTTCGGATCTGAACCAGCTGATATACTGGCGGCGGTAGGCCCTTCGGTATGTATGGACTGTTACGAGGTCAGTGAAGATGTGATTCTCCGTTTCCGGGAAGCTTTTGATAAACGGGTCTGGGGAGATCTTTTTTATGAAAAATCCGGAGGAAAATATCAGTTGAATCTGTGGAAAGCAAATGAGATTATATTCCGGGAGGCGGGAATTCTTCCGGAGCATATGGCGGTTACCAATCTGTGCACGCACTGCAACAGCAGTATTCTGTATTCCCACAGGGCACAGGGAAACAGAAGAGGCAATCTGTGTGCGTTTCTTGCCCTGAAGAAAGATTAAGGAAGGAGAAGATCCTATGATACTGGCAGCAGCAAATACAACAGACGAATCGGTTACGACGGATATTCTGGATTCTGCGACGGAAGTTACTGCGGAAGCAACAAAAGAGGTGAATGGATTCTTTCAGTTTATAGAAGATAATATTCCTAATATTGTTTCTTTTGGAATTAAGGTCGTCCTTGCCCTTGTATTCTTTTTTATAGGCGGCAAAGTAATTAAATGGATACGTAAGATTGTACGTCGGTCTTTTGAACGCACCGGCGCTGATACAGGTGTGACGCAGTTTGTGGATTCCATGCTCAAATTCGGACTGTACGCCCTTCTTATTTTTATGATTGCCACAAATTTCGGAGTGGAATCTTCGTCTGTGGCGGCATTAATCGCGTCGGCCGGCGTGGCTGTGGGTCTTGCGCTGCAGGGGAGCCTCTCAAATTTTGCGGGCGGTATTCTGATCCTGCTTCTGAAGCCTTTTGTGGTCGGAGACTATATTGCGGTGCCTCAGGAAGGAATTGAAGGAACGGTAAAAGAGATTCAGATTTTTTATACAAAAATGGCTACGGTAGATAATCAGACAGTAGTTGTTCCGAACAGTATTCTGACCAGCAACAGTCTGACTAATGTTACGGCAAGGCCGGAGAGAAAACTGGATCTGAAGGTGGGCATCTCCTATGATGCGGATATGAAGCAGGCAAAGCATATTATAGAGGAGATCCTCCACAGAGATCTGTCTGTGATTCAGGATGAAGAAATTGTAGTATTTGTATCCGATCTGGCTGACAGCGCGGTTATGATCGGCCTCCGGGCATGGGTGAAGACAGAGGAATACTGGGCTGCCAGATGGCGTATTCTGGAACAGATCAAAACCGAATTCGATCAGGCCGGAATTGAGATTCCCTACAACCAACTTACGGTTCATCTGTCCGGTGACGGAGACCGTCAGGAGCCACGCTGATAAAGGCGGCCGGAGGCAGAGAAGAGAAAAGCAGAGAAAAGGGAAGAAAGAGTAAAAAACAGTTGAAATTTGCCTGAAAACAGGATATAATAACAAAGTCCGCTAAAAGCGGACAATATGCCGGAATAGCTCAGTCGGTAGAGCACTT
>DWZZ01000149.1 GCA_019117305.1 Candidatus Mediterraneibacter merdigallinarum
TCTCATTGCTGTATTGATTGCATCACAGACAAGGTCTGTGTTCAATGCCTCTAAAATAGTCTTACCCGGAAGGATCTCAGACGCCATAGCTGCGGAATGCGTCATTCCAGAGCATCCGATTGTCTCAACCAGTGCCTCCTGAATAATACCATCTTTAACGTTCAGTGTCAGTTTGCAGGCTCCCTGCTGAGGCGCGCACCAGCCTACGCCGTGTGTCAGGCCGGAAATATCCTTGATCTCTTTAGCCTGTACCCATTTCGCCTCTTCCGGGATTGGAGCTGGTCCGTGATTCGCGCCCTGCGCTACCGGACACATCATTTCTACTTCATGTGAATAAATCATGTTAAAACTCCTTTCAAATATATGATTTTCTTCGCATATGACGCATGTCCATCCGCCACCTGCCGCGGATATTTTCGTCTGCCCCATATATGATTTATTTTCTCATAATTTCCACAATTCGTCAATCTTCCTTTGACAAGATTTTTATCTGACTTATGGAAACATTAACGGCGGCAGTTCCGGATCTTCTCCGGAACATGCCGCCGCGGCCGTTTCTCCCTTATTTTTTATTTACATTCCTCCCCGGGTCAGAACCTGTCTGTTTTTCCAGATATAATCCACAAGAGATATAATCGTAAGAGCCAGCGCGATCCAGACCAGAATCTGGCCCACCAGATCGAACACGCCGCCCAGATCGGCAATCAACACAATAATCATAGCCATCTGGAATACTGTCTTGAATTTTCCCCAGTAGCTTGCCGCAATCACAATTCCGCTGTCAGACGCAACAAGGCGGAAACCGCTGATAATAAACTCGCGGGCAATAATAACAATCACAATCGCCGTGTTCAGTTTTCCGGACGGAATCAGACAGATCATAGCCGAGCAGACAAGCAGTTTATCCGCAAGGGGATCCATAAACTTTCCGAAATTTGTCACAAGGTTATATTTTCTGGCAATTTTTCCATCCAGCATGTCTGTCAGACTTGCAACAACAAAAATTGCCAGAGCAATCCATTTGTTTGCCTCTCCGCCTACATCCGTAAGCATAAAAAACACAAAAAAAGGCACCATAATCACACGTAATACTGTCAGTTTATTCGGCAGGTTCATTCCACAAGTCCTCCTATCAGATCATAATCCAGGGCTCCGGTTACTTCCACTTTCACAAAGTCGCCGGAAACCAGTTCCTCTTCTGTGTTGATAAAGATCAGGCCGTCTACATTCGGGGCATCCCGGTATGTCCGTCCCACATAGGCATTTTCGTCAGCGACCTTTCCTTCTATCATCACAAGCACTTCCCGGCCTTTCATTTCCCCGGCCTTGTCAAATGCCACTTCCTGCTGAAGCTCCATCAGCTCTGCCTGGCGCTCCTCTTTGACCTCCTGGTCGATCTGTCCGGGCATCTCTGCGGCCGGAGTCCCTTCTTCCGGCGAATACGTGAATACACCAAGCCGGTCAAATTCCATCTCATCCACAAAGTCCATCAGTTCTTCATGCTGCTCCCGGGTTTCTCCGGGGAAACCGGTAATCAGCGTCGTCCGCAGACAGATATCCGGAATTTCTTTTCTTAATTTACTGACAATATCGATCAGCTCCTGCTTTGTTGTCCGTCTGCCCATTCTTTTAAGCACCTGGTCATTTGCATGCTGAATCGGAAGATCCAGATAATGACAGACTTTCTTCTCCTCTTTCATTACCTGAATCAGTTCATCTGTAATCTCCTCCGGGTAACAGTACAGGATACGGATCCACTGGATTCCGTTGATCCGGCACAGTTCTTTAACCAGTCTGTGAAGTGACTTTTCGCCGTAAATATCTTTTCCATAAAGCGTCGTCTCCTGTGCAACCAGAATCAGCTCTTTTACTCCCTGATCAGCCAGATCCCGGGCTTCTTTCAGCAGGTGTTCCATGGGAACACTGCGGTAGGACCCCCGGAGTTTCGGTATGATGCAATAGGTACAGTGTTTGTCGCACCCCTCCGCGATCTTCAGGTAAGCAAAGTGTCCGCCGGTAGACACCGCTCTTCTGGTTTCCGGAAGAGGCAGGGCATTAAGATCAGAAAGGATTACTTCTTTCCTGCCTTCCAGTGCCTGATCCACTGCCCGTATAATCTGATCAATGGCTGTTGTGCCAAGAACCTCGTCCACCTCCGGGATTTCATCCAGAATCTCCTGGCGGTAACGCTGGGCAAGACACCCGGCTACAATCAGGGCCTTTGCCTTTCCGTTCTTTTTGTATTCCGCCATATCAAGAATATTCTGAATACTCTCTTCCATGGCGTCGTGGATAAAGCAGCACGTATTAATTACAATAATATCTGCCTCATTTTCGTCATCTGTAATCTCATATCCCCGGGATGTAAGCATGCCAAGCATTACTTCGCTGTCCACAAGATTTTTGTCACACCCCAGAGAAAGGAATAATATTTTCATAATTACCTCCGTCAGGCATAATCCTGTCATTGTGCTTCTTTTACCAGACAGCAGAAATTGACCTGGAAGCGGCTGTAACAGGATTTTTTTCTGTTGTTAAGTCCATATCGCAAAAAAGCAGATACCCCGTGTGCATCTGCCCTGTCTGCCTTTTATTCTTCATCTTCGTTCTCAGCAAGAATTTTTAATTTACCCTGATTCATTTCATCAATTGCAATGGAAAGCGGCTTCTCGCCTTCTTTTGTATCTACAAGAGGAAGTTCTCCTGAAATCAGCTGTCTGGCTCTTTTGGATGTAGCCATTACAATAGAATAACGGCTGTTGACAACCTTGGATTCTCCCTCTTCAACATCTTTGTTTACTACTTTCATCAGGTCTGTATATGACGGATGCAGCATACTTAATTTTCTCCTTTCAGATTTATAAGATCTTCTTTTATTTTTTCCATAAAGTCTGTATTGCGGCTGGTCCTGCGGTGTTCTCCCCGAATGATACTGTGCATTTCTTCCACACAGGCATCCAGATCATCGTTAACAATCAGATAATCATATAATTCCATGCCCTGCGCCTCCTCACAGGCCCTGTCCATGCGGGAGCGGATCACTTCCATAGTCTCTGTGCCTCTTCCGATAAGGCGGGACTGCAGCTCTTCCGCCGACGGCGGAGTCACAAAAAGCAGCAAGGTGTCCGGAAACGCCTTTTTTACCTTCAGAGCTCCCTGAATCTCGATCTCAAGAATCACATCTTTTCCCTGCTTCATTTTCTCTTCCACATATCTGCGGGGCGTACCGTAATAATTTTCAACATATCTAGCATACTCTATCAGCTCACCTTTGGCAATCATTTTTTCAAATTCGTCTTTTGAAATGAAAAAATATTCTCTTCCGTCCTCTTCCCCTTCCCGGGGCGCCCTTGTTGTGGCGGAAATTGAAAGGGCATATATGTCCGGATACCTTTTCAGAAGCTCTTTCATCAGCGTCCCTTTTCCGGAACCGGAAAACCCGGATACAACGATCAAAATCCCTCTGTCACTCATCTTTCTCTTCCTTCTTTAATACTATACATTTTCTTCCTGTCTGCTGTTTTGTTTCTGTGACATCAGACTGGCTTTGAATTTACTCAATATTCTGAATCTGTTCCCGTATTTTCTCAATCTCGGTTTTCAGACTGATGGCATGATTGGATACTTCCAGATCATTTGCCTTTGACAGAATCGTATTTGCCTCACGATTCATCTCCTGTGCGATAAAATCCAGTTTCCGGCCGATCCCTTCCTTCTCTTCCAGTGTGGCGCGCATATGACGGATGTGGCTTTTCAGCCTGACCACTTCTTCATCCGTACAGATTTTGTCGGCAAACAAAATCACCTCAGCGGCGATCCGGCTTTCCTCAATCTGGGTATCAGCAAGTAGCTCTTTTACCTTTTCTTCCAGCTTCTGCCGGTACTCAGCCACAATCTGAGGAGAGCGTTCCTCCACACAGGCTACCTCCTTTTCCAGAAGATCCAGCTTGCCCAGAATATCTTTTTTCAGATTTTCTCCCTCTTTTGTCCGTGTCTCAACGAACTGGGCAAACGCGCCTTCCAGCGCTTCCTTCAGTCCGTTCCACAGTTCTTCTTCATCCTCGGTCTGCTCTTCCATTGTAAATACTTCCGGATAGCGGGACAGAACTGATACCCGGATATCATCCTCCAGACCGAACTCCTCTGACATCTGACGGAGATGTTTCAGATACTCTGCCGCAATTACACTGTTGTACTTTACAGAAACCTGCGCCTGTGAAGTATCCTCGTATGTAATAAATATATCTATCTTGCCCCTGTTGGCATAAGATTTCAGGAGGGTCCGGATCGCAGTTTCAAAAAAGTTCAATTTCTTCGGCATCCGGATATTTACATCCAGATAACGGTGATTCACACTTTTTAATTCTACCGTAAATTTTTTTGCGTCTTTCTGTATCTCGCATCTTCCAAAGCCTGTCATGCTCTTAATCATGTTATATTCCTCGTTCCGATCTGAATTATTCGCTTTTGTTCATACATACTGCCTCAGAACCGCTGGCGGAGCGCTTATACCAGGGGTATGTACAAACCGTTCTACTTATTATACCTCCTTGCATCTGAAATGGTCAACAGGTCTTTTTCACTGATTCTACTTGTGATATAATGGTATGAAATCTGAAAATAAGGAATGATATAATTATGGCATTTGATGGAATTGTGGTGGCAAATCTTGTCCACGAACTGCGCGGGCAGTTATTAAATGGAAGGATCGCAAGAATCGCACAGCCGGAGGCAGACGAACTGCTTCTGACTATTAAGACGCCGGAAGGCCAGAAGCGTCTTCTGATTTCCGCGAACGCTTCTCTTCCTCTGATCTATCTGTCCGATACAAATAAACCTTCTCCCATGACTGCTCCGAATTTCTGCATGCTTCTGCGAAAGCATATTGCAAACGGCCGGATCATTGACATCTCCCAGCCAAAACTGGAACGGATCATCCGCTTTACCATTGAGCATCTGGATGACCTGGGAGATCTGTGCCGGAAAGTTCTGATCGTGGAAATCATGGGAAAACACAGTAATATTATCTTCTGCAGTGAAGAAGGGAAAATCATCGACAGCATCAAACATATCCCGGCTCAGGTAAGCTCCGTTCGTGAAGTGCTCCCAGGCAGGGAATACTTTATCCCTGACACAATGCACAAAGCCGACCCTCTTACTGTATCCCGGGAAGATTTCACACACCTGCTGACAGAAAAGCCCCTTCCTCTTTCGAAAGCAATCTATACAAGCTTTACAGGAATCAGCCCTGTCACCGCGGAAGAGATCTGTTATCTGGCGGGAATGGATTCTTCCATTCCTGCGAAAGAATATTCGGAAGATATCCTTTTCCATCTGTTTCACCAGTTCGAAATTTACTTTTCTGCCGTGAAAGAGAAGGAATTTGCACCGGTGATTTATTTTGAGGGACAGGAGCCGAAGGAATTTTCTTCCCTGCCCCTTACCCATTTCCCGGGATATGCGGCGCAGCACTATTCTTCGATATCTGAGGTGCTCCGAACGTTTTATTCCACCCGGAGCCAGCTGGGCCGGATCCGGCAGAAGTCTGCGGATATCCGCCATATTGTCCAGACGGCGCTGGAACGGAACCGGAAAAAATATGACCTCCAGCTCCGCCAGCTTAAAGATACAGAAAACCGGGAGAAATACCGGATTTACGGAGAGCTGATCAATACTTACGGCTACAATGTGGCAGAAGGGGCAAAAGAGCTGGAAGCTCTGAATTACTACACAAACGAAATGATTACCATTCCTCTGGATCCCACAAAAACGCCTCAGGAAAATGCCCAGAGATATTTTGCCAGATACAATAAACAAAAGCGGACTTTTGAGGCACTCTCTGAGCTCTCCCGGGAGACCAGGGATGACATTGCCTACCTGGAATCCGTACAGACTTCCCTTGATATCGCCCTGACGGAAGACGATCTGGCACAGATCAAGGAAGAACTGGCCGCTGCCGGCTACATCCGTCAGAGATCAGGCCGAAAGAAAAGGCAGACCAGAAGCGAACCGCTTCATTATATTTCCAGCGACGGCTTTCATATTTATGTAGGAAAAAATAATCTGCAGAATGAAGAGCTTACCTTCCATTTTGCTTCCGGAAATGACTGGTGGTTCCACGCGAAAAAAGCTCCCGGTTCCCATGTAATTGTAAAATCCGGCGGAGCCGAGCTTCCGGATTCCACATTTGAAGAAGCCGGAAGGCTTGCGGCATACTATTCCAGCCAGCGCGGAAGTGAAAAAGTAGAGATTGATTATGTGGAGAAGAAGCATGTTAAAAAACCAAACGGAGGAAAACCCGGATTTGTAGTATACTACACAAATTACTCCCTGGTTATCGACAGCGACATTTCCCAGATCCGGACTGCTGATTCAGCACAGTAAAAAGACTGCTTCAGAAAACGGCCCGAAATATCATGCAGGACAAAAAACGTGTGCACAGAACAGTTCTGATGCACACGTTTTTATGATGCTTTCTGTTTTTCTGCTGTTTTATCTGGTTCCCAGAAGATAATCCACAAACTGCTGCGCCGTTCTTCCGGACAGTCCGCCGTGGGACAGCTCCCATTTGTTTGCTTCTAAAAGCAGTTCTTCCTCCGGCATATCTATACCGCCTTTTCTTGCCAGAACCCGCACAATCTCCTGAAATTCTTTCTTGTCCGGCGATCCGAAATAGATCGTAACACCGAACCGCGCCACAAGGGAAAGTTTCTCCTGAACGGTGTCGTTGGTGTGAAGTTCCTCGTCCCGGTCCGCTTTATCCCGGAAAGTCTCCCGGATCAGATGTCTCCGGTTTGAGGTGGCGTAGATCAGCACATTTTCCGGCTTCCGCTCCAGACCTCCCTCGATTACGGCTTTCAGATATTTATACTCGATTTCAAACTCTTCAAAAGAAAGATCATCCATATAAATAATAAATTTATAATTCCGGTTCTTAATCTGGGCAATCACGTCATTGAGATCTTTAAACTGATGCTTATACACTTCAATCATACGGAGTCCCTGGTCATAGTACTGATTCAGGATTGCTTTGATGGAAGACGATTTTCCTGTTCCCGCGTCTCCGAAAAGCAGACAGTTATTTGCCCTTCTCCCCATTACAAATGCCTCTGTATTGTCAATCAGTTTTTTCTTTGCAATCTCATACCCTACCAGGTCATCCAGATGAACATGAGCGATGTTTGTAATGGGGACAATCTGTACTCCGGCATTATCCGGATGTTCCACTCGGAAGGCTTTGTGAAGTCCCAGTTTTCCCACGCCGAATTCTTTATAAAACTGTGTAAGCTTATCTTTGAAATCATCTACATCCAAAGCAGACGCAAGAGCCCGGGCAAGATCACAGATCCGGTCCCGGATTCTCCGGTTAAATACTTTGCCTCCGCCTTTTACGTTCTGATAATCCATAAGCAGATTCAGACAGCCGGCGTCCAGACTTTTCTCCATCCCCTGGAAATCATAGTCAAACAGCTCCTTGAATATGTCAAAATCGTGCCTTGCGATCTCGTTAATGCTGCCGTCCACAGGTCCTACAATCTCACAGGACGTACTGTATGCATTCTCATCGCTGGCCAGCAGATAAGTAAGATAAGTATGCCAGAGGTTTCCTTCAAATCCATGGCTGACAGAAAGTTCCAGTAGACGGTTGACACACTCAAAAAGCAGGCTTCTCAAATCTTCCTTATTATAGTAATCATTTTCATAGTTTTCCATAAGAAATGTCATGTCTTTCAGGATGTCCCCGAATTCCATGTTTTTATATAACATCAGTTCATTGGTACGCATTGCTCTTCCTCCGGTTTTCTATTCCAAATTTTTCAGGATGCATTAATAATTTCCAAGGATTTTCAGATTTCTTGTTTCTTCTCTTAATCCCCGGATAGCATTCTTCACAGCTCCGTCCTCCATATTACCCTCAAAGTCTACAAAAAACCGGTATTCCCACTGTTTTCCTTTTATGGGACGGGATTCAATCTTGGTCATATTCAGGTCATTATATATAAAATGCGAAAGAATCCCATACAGAGACCCGCTCTGATGGGGCAGTTCAAACCGAATGCTGATTTTAGAAGCATTTTTTAAATATATTTTCTGGTTCGTTACCACAATAAACCGGGTACAGTTATCCGGATCGTCATTGATTCCTTCCACAAGAACAGACAGGCCGTGTACTTTTGCCGCGTAAGCGCTGCATACTGCCCCCTGTGTAATGTCCTGTTCCTTTAAAACCTTTTTCGCCGCAATGGCTGTATTTACAACACTGATTTTCTGCCAGTCGGAATGGTCTTCCAGAAACCGTGATGTCTGCATCAGCGCCTCTGCCTTGGAATACACTCTCTGTATATCGGAGATCTTCGCTCCCGGAAGTCCGCTTAAAGTATGTACAACCGGCAGGATAGTCTCTGCCACAATATAATTTTCAAATTCATCCAGAAGATCATACATCTCATTTACCGGCCCTGCAGACGAATTTTCTATCGGAAGCACCGCATAATCGGCAGATCCTTCTTCAATTGCTTCCATGGCCTCCCGGAAAGTTCTTACATGGAAATTATTCACATCGCTTCCAAAAAACTGCTGCATGGCCGCCTGGCTGTAGGCTCCCTCTGTTCCCTGAAATACTACTCTCGCATTTTTTTTGTCCAGACTGTCTACCTGGATAAAGGGAAGCCTGCCCAGAGCTCCCGCCGCCACAAGCTGCTGGTACTGAAGCTTCCGGCTCATGGACATAAGCTGCTGATACAGTTCCTGAATTCCCTTGCGGTTAAACTCTCCTTTTACCTTTGATGCCACATCGGCAAGTTTTTCCTTCTCTCTCTGGCGGTCAAATACTTTGCGTCCCGCCTGGATTTTATATTCGCCGACCCGGGCGCAGACCTCCATTCTCTCTTCATAGAGTTCTGCAATTTTATCATCAATCTGGTCCAGCTGTTCTCTTAATTCCTCCAGTGATGCCATTCTTTTTTTCTCCTTTGCACAAACTATTGTATAGTATAGCATAAAATCCGGTGTTCTGATACATACTTTTCTTATGATGAAAAACAAATTTATCTTATGCGGCATTCTGGGCTGGTGCATGGAAATTATATTTACAGGACTTGGATCCCTGAAAAATAAAGAGCATTCTCTGACTGCCCATACTTCTATCTGGATGTTTCCCATCTATGGAATGGCCTGTTTTCTTACTCCCGTATGCCGGATTCTGAAAGGGAAAAATATTTTTGTCCGGGGCACCATATATACCTGCTGTATCTTTGCAGGCGAATACCTGACCGGAAGCCTGCTGAAGCGTCACAATGCATGTCCCTGGGACTACAGTACTTCTCCCTGCAGCGTGCGGGGACTGATCCGGCTGGATTATGCCCCGTACTGGTTCGGCGCAGGTCTGATATTTGAAAAACTGCTTACCTTTCCCCGGAATACCTGCAAAAAATAATCCCGATGCTCTTGTCCCGGCTCTTCGAAAAAATAGTCGGTTGGTGTTGAAAATACCTCCGATTTAGTATATGATTAGATGGAATATAAGGCAGGTCCTTTTTCCGGGACCTGCCTGTCTAAAGAAAAGGGAGGTACGCATATGACTGTTACTGAATGCATTGAAACCCGCAGAAGTATCCGCAGATACAGGCCTGACCCGGTAGATCATTCTCTTCTTGAATCTATTGTTGCACTGGCCTCTTATTCCCCTTCCTGGAAAAACACACAGATCACCCGTTATACTGCAATCGAAGATCCTTCACTTCTTAAGGAAATTGCAGACCGTTATACCCCAGAATACAATGCAAATATTATCCGCCAGACCCCTGTGCTGATGGCCGTCACTTTTATAAAAGGAAGATGCGGCTTTGAGCGGGACGGTTCCTTTACCACGAAAAAGGGGGACCGCTGGCAGATGTTTGATGTGGGAGTATCCTGTCAGACTTTCTGTCTTGCTGCAAAAGACAAAGGACTTGGCACAGTTATTATGGGGGTTTTTGACGAAGACGGGATTTCAGATCTGTTACATATTCCGAAGGAGCAGGAGCTCGGCGCACTGATCGCCATCGGATATCCGGACATTGACCCGGAAGCTCCAAAGAGAAAAAGCGTAGAAGAATTACTTCAGTACAGATAAAAATAAATCAGCGCCAAAGGCGCTTATTCAAGGAGGTTATTTATGAGACATTTGATGAGCCCGCTGGATTTTTCAGTGGAAGAGCTTGAAAAACTTCTGGATCTTGCCCAGGATATTGAGGCAAACCGTGAAAAGTACGCACATGCCTGTGCAGGCAAAAAACTGGCTACTTTGTTTTATGAGCCAAGTACCCGTACCCGCTTAAGCCATGAGGCCGCTATGTTAAACCTGGGCGGCAGCGTTCTCGGTTTCTCCTCCGCAGACTCCAGCTCTGCATCCAAGGGTGAAAGCGTATCTGACACAATTCGTACCGTCTCCTGCTACGCAGATATCTGCGCCATGAGACACCCGAAGGAAGGAGCCCCCATGGTTGCCTGTCAGCACTCCTCTATTCCGGTCATCAATGCCGGAGACGGCGGACATCAGCATCCAACCCAGACACTGACCGACCTTCTTACGATCCGGAGCCTGAAAGGCCGCCTGAACAATATGACCATCGGACTGTGCGGCGATCTGAAATTCGGACGTACCGTACATTCTCTGATTAACGCGCTTGTACGCTATGAAGGCATCCGCTTTGTTCTGATCTCACCGGAAGAGCTGAGACTTCCGGAATATATCCGTCACGATGTACTGGATAAAAACCAGATTCCTTATGAAGAAGTTGTCCGCCTGGAAGACGCGATGCCTTCTCTGGACATCCTCTATATGACAAGAGTTCAGAAAGAACGTTTCTTTAATGAAGAAGATTATGTGCGCATGAAAGATTTCTACATTCTGGACAAGGAAAAGATGAAACTTGCTCCGGAAGATATGTATGTTCTTCATCCGCTTCCCAGAGTAAATGAAATTTCGGTTGAAGTGGACAGCGATCCCCGCGCCGCATATTTCCGCCAGGTACAGTACGGTGTATATGTACGTATGGCGCTGATTCTGACACTGCTGGATATACATGTTGATTAAGGAAGAGAAAAGGAGTAAAAAATGGTAGAAAATACATTAAACGTAGGACGCATCTCTGAAGGCTTTGTGCTGGATCATATTGAAGCCGGAAAGAGCATGGACATCTATAAATACCTTCACCTGGATAAACTGGACTGCTGCGTAGCTATTATTAAAAACGCGCGGAGCAGCAAAATGGGCAAAAAAGATATTATCAAAATCGAATGCCCCATTGACTTTATGGATCTTGATATCCTCGGCTTTATTGATCACAACATCACAGTCAACATCATTGAAAATGAAGAAATCGTAGAAAAAAAGGAACTGAAACTTCCAAAAGAAATCAAAAATGTCATTCGGTGCAGAAATCCAAGATGCATCACATCTATTGAGCAGGAACTGGATCACATCTTCGTCCTGACAGATGAGGAAAATCAGGTGTACCGGTGCAAATACTGTGAAGAGAAATACCGCAGGAGAAGATAGATTCGGATTTGTCGAAGGGAATTTCCGGACAGCAGACACAAACCGGAAGGGAAGGAAGTTTTT
>DWZZ01000150.1 GCA_019117305.1 Candidatus Mediterraneibacter merdigallinarum
GGACTTCCACGGAGGAACCGCATTATATCGAAATGCTTCCGATTGGCCGTTACATTCTCCATGAGGAGTCTGCGCCAGAGGGATATCTGGTGGCTGAGGATATAGAGTTTGAGGTGAAAGATACTGGTGAAATCCAGAAAGTCGTGATGAAAGATGAGGCGGCTCCAGAGGAAACACCGGAAGAACCGCAAAATCCGGTTGGGACAGATGCTCCGAAGACAGGAGATGATACGAATCTTTTATTCTGGACGGCACTGCTTGGCATTGGACTTTGCGGAACCGGCGCGGCATTTGTGATGAGAAGAAAAAGAAGATAAAGGGAAGAGAGCAGGCGTTTACCGTATCGGTAGGCGCCTGCGGCTGTTTTTGGAAAGGATGCAGGGATTATGGAAAAAGCAAAGTATGTGATCGATCCGAAGGCGGCACTTCCAGGACGCATCTACCAGAAGGACAGACCATGGTCCTGTGCATATTGTTACTGGTGGGGAAAAGCCGGATGCACAAAAAGCGATTGCTGGTACCTGGAGCCGGTGAAACCAGAGAAGCCGAAGTCTGATGTATCGAAAAACTGTAAGGATTGTCCTTACGGGAAGCATCTGCCGTGTATCGGATATTGTATCGCAGAAATCTATCGGGAATTGAAATCTACAGGAAGGAAGGTGGTTGATTGCAGGATGAAGTAAATGAGAAAACAATTGCGCTGTGTGTACAGTGCGGCCGTATGACGGCGGGTGTTCTGAAAGCTGCTATGCGGAAATATCTGAATGGGGCAGAACGCCATAAGCAAAAAAAGGTTCAGAGACGCCAGGCGGTGAAGAATGGCCGTGCTCAGGAGCGGAGCAGGGCAAAAGAACGCCGAAAGCTGGAAAAAAAGCAGCCTCACGGGAAACAGACGATGAAGCAGCTGATGGCGAAAGGCGCCCAGCTTACGAATATTCTGATCACGGATGATAATATAAAATCTTTTGACCGGGTTGCCAGGAAATACGGGATTGATTACAGCCTGAAACGTGACAGCAGTATCAGCCCGCCAAAGTATATGGTGTTCTTTAAGGCAAAAGACGTGGATGTGATGACGGCAGCTTTTAAAGAATATACAGGGATTACGCTGAAAAAATCAAAAAAGCCGTCTGTCCGGAAGAAGCTGCAGAAAGCCATGCAGAGGCTGGCAAAGCATCGTGAGCGTGTAAAAACCCGGCAGAAGGATCGGGGTCAGGAACGATGAAGGAAAAGTGGACCAGGATCCTGGTACTCAATCTTCCTTATTTCATCATGTTTTACCTGGTCAACCGGGGTGCCTGGCTGTTCCGACATTGTACCGGAGACAGTCAGATAGAAAGGCTTGGCGTTATGCTGATAAATTTTCAGCTGGCGTTCACGCACTTGCTGCCGAGCTTTTATTTTACGGATCTTCTTGCGGGAACTGCAGCTGCAGTGTTTTTGAAACTTGCAGTTGTGTACCGGGGAAAAAACGCAAAAAAGTTCCGGCACGGAGAAGAATATGGCTCCGCCCGATGGGGAACTGCGGAGGACATCAAGCCATTTATAGATCCGGTTTTTGAGAATAACATCATCCTGACACAGACGGAGCGGCTGACAATGAACAGCAGGCCGAAGTTTCCGAAGTATGCCAGGAATAAAAATGTGATCGTGATTGGAGGATCCGGTTCCGGAAAGACTCGCTTCTATGTGAAGCCGAACCTGATGCAGATGACCCGGAAAGTCTCCTATGTAGTGACAGATCCGAAGGGAACCATCATAGTGGAGTGCGGACGGATGCTGGTCCGGCATGGGTATCGGATCAAGGTATTCAATACGATCAATTTTACAAAGTCAATGCATTATAATCCGTTCCATTATATCCGTTCTGAAAAAGATATCCTGAAACTGGTCAATACCATTATCGCGAATACAAAAGGTGAAGGAGAAAAAGCCACAGAGGATTTCTGGGTGAAAGCAGAGCGTCTGCTTTATACAGCATTGATCGGATATATCTGGTACGAAGCCCCGGAGGAAGAACAAAATTTTTCTACATTGCTGGAATTCATTAATGCCAGTGAGACCAGAGAGGATGACGAGGAGTTTAAGAATGCGGTGGACGAACTGTTTGAGGAATTAGAGGCAGAAAACCCGGAACATTTTGCTGTCCGGCAGTATCGCAAATATAAGCTGGCGGCCGGCAAGACAGCTAAGAGTATTCTGATCAGCTGCGGAGCGAGGCTGGCACCTTTTGATATTGCGGAACTCAGGGAACTGACCAGTTACGATGAGATGGAACTGGATCTTCTTGGAGACAGGAAGACGGCAATGTTCGTGATCATTTCTGATACCGACGACACGTTTAATTTTCTTGTCGCAATCATGTATTCACAGTTGTTCAATCTGTTATGTGACAGGGCGGATGACTTATACGGCGGGAGGCTTCCGTATCATGTGCGGCTTTTGCTGGACGAGTTCAGTAATATCGGGCAGATCCCGAAATTTGACAAACTGATCGCCACGATCCGAAGCAGAGAAATCTCTGCTTCGATCATCCTACAGTCCCAGAGTCAGCTGAAGACGATCTACCGGGATGCGGCAGAAACAATTCTTGGCAACTGTGATACCGTCTTGTTCCTTGGCGGGAAAGAGAGCAGTACATTGAAAGAAATCTCAGAGACACTGGGGAAAGAGACGATTGATCTTTATAATACCTCTGATACGAGAGGACAGAATCCGTCTTACGGGATGAATTACCAGAAGACTGGTCATGAACTGATGAGCCGGGACGAACTGGCAGTAATGCCGGGAGATAAGTGCATCCTGCAGCTGCGTGGGGTGCGCCCGTTTTACAGTGATAAGTTTGATATCACGAAACACAGGCGTTACCGGGAGCTGTTGGATTTTGATAAAAACAACGAGTTCCATATCGAAGAGTATCTGGAACACAGGCTTGTGCTTC
>DWZZ01000151.1 GCA_019117305.1 Candidatus Mediterraneibacter merdigallinarum
CCTTGAAAAATCAATGGTTTTTGAGGATTAGATAGTTAAATCCGAATTTAAAGTGTTTCAAGAAAGCGGCGGAATGCTTTCCGTCCTTCTTCGGTATTTTTGTATACGCCGGCGTCTTCCAGAACCTGACAGAAGACTTTTCCGACTTCCTGTTCCAGAATATGATCGATGTTGTCCGCATTGACATCCGTGTATGCCGGCAGAAATTCGTCTGCCCAGTCTGCGTGTTTGGCAATCTGTTCGTTGCTTCGGATATCTTTTCCTTCCAGTATGTACTGCCGGAGAAGTTCCATTTCTCCTTTCAGTCTGGCGGGAAGAACGGCCAGACCCATGACTTCAATCAGTCCGATATTTTCTTTTTTAATATGATGCAGTTTCGCGTGAGGATGAAATACACCGAGAGGATGTTCCTCTGTGGTAATATTGTTCCGCAGCGTCAGATCAAGTTCAAAAAGATCTCTGCGTTTCCGTGCGATAGGTGTAACTGTATTGTGAGGTGTCCCGTCGGTCTCTGCAAAGATAAAGGCTTCTTCATCTGTATAGCCGCGCCATTTACCAAGAATGTGCTCGGCCAGATCACTGATCCGTTTAGAATCCCGGCTTTGCAGACGGATTACAGAGAGGGGCCATTTTACAATACCGGCGGCAACATCCTCATATCCGTTTACCTGAAACTGTTCGACTACAGGTGCTTTTGCCATTGCAAAAGTATAATTTCCTCCCTGGAAATGATCGTGACTCAGAATAGAACCGCCGACAATCGGGAGATCTGCGTTGGAACCCAGAAAATAGTGGGGAAATAGTTTAATAAAATCAAACAGTTTCACAAATGTATTGCGATTAATTTTCATAGGAGTATGTTCCCGGTTAAAGACGATACAGTGTTCATTATAGTATACATAGGGAGAATACTGAAAACCCCATTTTTCCCCCTGAATGGTAATTGGTATAATACGGTGATTTTCTCTTGCGGGATGGTTTGTTCTTCCTGCATAGCCTTCGTTTTCCATGCATAGCTGACATTTCGGATAGGAAGCGGATCTTGCTTTCCCTGCAGCTGCGATGGCTTTCGGGTCTTTTTCCGGTTTGGAAAGGTTGATTGTAATGTCCAGTGTTCCGTATTCTGTATCCACTGTCCATTTTCTGTCTTTTTTGATACGGTAGCGACGGATATAATCACTGTCCTGACTTAATTTGTAGTAGTAACTGGTGGCGGCTTCAGGGGATATTTCATATTTTTTCCAGAATTCTTCCTGAATTTGTGACGGCCGGGGCATCAGACAGTTCATAAGCTTTGTGTCCAGCAGATCGCGATACGTAATACTGTCTTCGATAATGCCTCTTTTCACTGCCTCATCCAGGAGCTCTTTCAGCACATCTTCCAGAATGATGTTGCTTAGATCACAGGGGACATTTTCGTAATCATCTTCTTTCATAACATCCAGCAGAAGATTGGTTGTATAGATCCGTTCCGATTCAGGCGTAAGCCCGGTGTTAATTCCGTACTGCACCAGTTTCTTTATTGCCTCATAGAGCATATTTGTCAACCTCCGATTTTAAAGCTGAGTGTTTACAGAGATCTGAATCGGGCAGATTCCGGAAATACGCAGCTTAAGAATGTATTTGATAAAGTGTTTTGTGTGCAGATTTAAATCCGCGCCGGTATAAAGGAATATCAAGCATTCAGACGAGAAGCGCCGTTGCCGATCTGTACAGTGTAGAACTCAGCCTCATGTCCGACTTTTTCTTTGTAGGCTTTTCCGATGCTTTCGATAAATATATCTACAGAATCATTTTTTACAATGCTGACTGTACATCCGCCGAATCCGCCGCCGGTAATGCGGGATCCTATAACACCCGGTATTTTCCATGCCAGATCAACAAGAATATCAATTTCATCGCAGGAGACAGCATAATCGTCCCGGAGCGAGATATGCGACTGGTTCATCAGTTCTCCGAAGCGGTTGATATTTCCTGCCCGGAGAGCGGCAACCGCGTCGATGGTGCGCTGGTTTTCGTAAACTGCATGTTTCGCTCTTTTCTGCTGTACCGGGTCTGTGATCAGGCCTTTGTTTGCTTCAAAGTCTGCCGGACTCAGATCCCCCAGAGATTCAATGTCAAGTTCCCGCTGAAGAGCAGCGAGAGCATCAGAACACTCCTGACGCCTGTCGTTGTATGCAGAGTCAACCAGACTGTGTTTTACTTTGCTGTTTGTGATGATGATTTTGGCATCTTCCAGTTCAATGGGAGCATATTCGAACTTCAGGGTGCTTGTGTCCAGAAAGATCGCATTGTCTTTTTTGCCCATGGCAACGGCAAACTGATCCATAATACCGCAGTTGCAGCCATTGAAATTATTTTCAGAATACTGACCGATCAGCGCAAGATCAGTCATGTTTAAGCTGGTGATGCCGAACAGGTCTGTAAGGATCACGCCGGTGAGCACTTCAAGAGAAGCTGAGGAGGAAAGTCCGGAACCATTTGGAATATTTCCCCAGATAACCATATCAAAGCCGTTTTCCAGACGGTAGCCCTTCTCGGCAAATGCCCAGACCACGCCCAGCGGATAGTTGGCCCAGTTATATTTTGAATTATATGAAAGGTCATCGAGAGATATTTCAACTACGCCGAAACGATCCAGATTCATAGAATAAAAATGGATCAGGCGGTCTTCTCTCCGGCGGGCGGCTCCATAAGTGCCGATAGTCAGAGCGCAGGGGAAGACGTGCCCTCCGTTGTAGTCTGTGTGCTCGCCGATCAGATTGACCCGGCCCGGCGAAAAATAGAAATGTGCCTGGTCTGCGCTGCCGAATAACTCTGCAAATTTGTTAAACAGCTTTTTTTTCATTGTTTTTCCTCCTGAAATATTGAATTGTGAAAAGTGAAACAGTTAACTGCGAAAAAGCAGATGTTCGTTTTCATCCTGCCTGTATTATAAAATAACTGTCAGGTTTCCGTCTATAAAAAATACGTGCAATAATATGTAAAAATGTTGCGGACAACCCGGGGGAGAATTATAATCAAAATAAAGCCGGGCGAAAGAAAACAGCAGCAGGAAAGGAGGAAAAAGGGTGTCGGATTCATATAAGCATTCATACAAAGTAGGAGAGAACCTTCTGACATCTCTGGCAGTATATAATGTGGGTTATCAGAAATGTGAACCGAAATATCAGTGGGGACCGGGAATCAGAGATCATTACTGTATTCACTATATTATATCCGGCAGCGGATATTATACAGTGGGGAAGATGTCCCGCCGCCTTACAGAAGGGGATACATTTATTCTCTATCCGGGAGTGGAAGTTCAGTATTACGCAGACAGTGAAGAACCCTGGGAGTACGGATGGGCCGGATTTATGGGGGCAGATGCGGCATCCATTATCAGAAATACAGCTTTCACAAAAGAAACGCCGTATATTCTCCGGGGAAAGGTGCCGGAGGAGAAGATCCGGGATGGTCTGGAGCATATTTATCAGGTAAAAGGGAACACTTACGAAGCTGCCGTTGCAATGGCAGGGGCTCTGTACAGCCTTCTGGCCGTATTTATGCATTACGGAGAAAAGGAAAACCAGGAAAAAGACATACAGAGCACTTATGTGGAGAAGGCGGAGAAGTATATAGAAACGAACTACTCTTATCCGGTTACAGTAGAAGATGTGGCCGCCTATGTGGGTATCAGCCGGAGTCATCTGTTTCGATCCTTCCAGACCTATATGGGGAAATCTCCGAAAGAGTACCTCTCCGAGTACAGAATCAAGCAGGCATGTCATCTGCTTAAGGAGACAGATCTGTCTGTATCGGCCATTGCATACTCTGTCGGTTTTGAAAATAACCTGTATTTTTCGAAAGCATTTAAAAAACATAAGGGAGTCAGTCCGTCAGAATACAGAAAACACAGAAAAACCTAATTGTCTTTTAAAAAAGACAGCTTGTCAAATTATTGACAATATGGTATGATCAAGGAAGTGAAATCTGATTAATTTTTGTTTTTACGGAGGGAAAAGCAGTGCAGCTCTTTTTTTGATGAAATGATACTTGGATTAAAAAAACAGCAGCGTATTAATCTTGATTTCTTTTTTTATTGCGAGAAAAATTTTAAAGAAAGGTAAGTGGAGAACAAATGAGCAGTAAAATCACAATCATCGGCGCCGGAAGTGTCGGAGCCACAATCGCGTACAAACTTTCATATGAAGATATCGCATCTGAAATTGTAATGATCGATATCAACAAGGACAAGGCTGAGGGAGAGGTTATGGACATCAAGCAGGGAACCTGCTTCAGAAATCCGATTTCAATCATCGCAGGAGATTATGAGGATGCAAAGGGATCCGATATTGTTATCATCACCTCCGGAATTGCCCGTAAACCGGGACAGACAAGAATTGAGCTTGCACAGACAAATGTAAATATTATTAAATCCATCACTCCGGAGATCGTAAAAGCGGCACCGGATGCAAAATACATCATTGTAAGTAACCCGGTTGATGTTCTTACTTATGTATTTACAAAGATTTCCGGACTTCCGGAGAACCAGATTATCGGTTCCGGTACACTTCTTGATACCGCACGTCTTCGTTCCGGACTGTCAGAGCATTTCGGCGTGGCACAGAAAAATATTCACGCATATGTATTCGGTGAGCACGGAGATTCTTCTTTTGTACCGTGGTCAGGCGCAACAATCGCTACTGTAAATGTAGATGATTATTATGAGTCAATGAAGAATCACGGCATCGATCTTGGAGAACTGGATAAAGACGGAATGGAGGAGTTCGTTCACAAATCAGGCGGAGAAGTCATTGCAAAGAAAGGCGCTACATTCTATGCAGTTTCTGTTGCTGTATGTCAGCTCTGCAGCATGGTGGTGGCAGCTTCCGATTCAGTGGCAACTGTTTCTTCACTGATGCACGGCGAGTACGGAATTGAAGATGTATGTGTAAGTGTTCTGTGTCTGGTTGGACCGAACGGAGTTCAGGGCAAGGTTCCGATGCGTTTGACAGACGAGGAAGTTGCGAAACTTCAGTCAAGTGCAAATAAGTTAAAAGAAGTAATCGCTCAGTTGGAAATATAATTTATAAACCCCACGGCGGTTTCCGCGTGGGGTAAATTTAAGTGACAAGGCGGCCTGGTTTTCCGCCTGACAGACAAGGAGGTAATACTATGAAATACAGTTATTATCCCGGCTGCACCCTGAAAAACAAGGCTCAGGATCTGGATCGTTATGCCAGAGCTTCAGCAGAGGTGCTGGGATTTGAACTGGAAGAGATCAGCGAGTGGCAGTGCTGCGGCGGTGTCTATCCGCTGGGAAGTGACGAGATTGCCACAAAACTGTCTTCTGTCCGTGCGCTCAATGATGCAAAGGAAAAGGGCCAGGATCTGGTTACACTTTGTTCTGCCTGTCATCACGTACTTAAGCGTGTGAACGATGATATGAAGAATGTAGAGGATATCCGGACAAGAGCCAATAATTACATGGCGCTGGATGAACCGTATACCGGAGAGACTACTGTACTTCATTTCCTTGAAGTGCTTCGCGACCGGATCGGATTTGATGAAGTGAAAAAGAAAGTAGTAAATCCGCTTACAGGAAAGAAGATCGGAGCTTATTACGGCTGTCTGCTTCTTCGTCCGGGCAAGCTGCTTGCCTTCGACAATCCGGAAAATCCGAAGATCATGGAAGACTTTATCCGTGCCATCGGTGCAGAGCCGGTAATTTATCCGTACCGCAATGAGTGCTGCGGAGGATACATATCTCTGAAAGAAGAGGATATGTCAAAAGAAATGTGCAGAAAGATTGAGGAGAGCGCGTCCGGATTCGGCGCAGATATGCTGATTACGGCCTGTCCTCTGTGCATGTACAATCTGAATAAAAACAACGGCGGAAACCTGCCGGTATATTACTTTACAGAGCTCCTGGCAGAGGCGCTGGGCGTGAAGGAGGAGGTGAAGGCACAGTGAAAACAGAACAGAAACGCGCAGAAATGATTAAGGAAATCAGCGGTGTAAATCCTCTGAAGTGTATGAAATGCGGTAAATGTTCCGCTTCCTGTCCTTCTTATAATGAAATGGACATCAAACCTCACCAGTTTGTCTCCTATGTGATCAACGAGGATATCGAATCCCTTGTTCAGTCAAAATCCCTCTGGAAATGCCTTTCCTGTTTTGCATGTGTAGAGAGATGTCCCCGGGATGTTAAGCCGGGCAAACTGATCGATGCTGCAAGACAGATCGTTGTGCGTGAGAAGGGGCAGGACTACCTGACTCCCGATGAGATTCCGGAACTGATTGATCCGGACACACCGCAGCAGCTGCTTGTAAGTGCATTCAGAAGATACAGGAGGTGATAAAAGGTGCAGAGAATAGGAGTATTTGTCTGCCATTGCGGAACGAATATCGCGGCAACGGTAGACGTGAAGAAAGTTGTGGAGATGGCTCTTCATGAGCCGGGCGTTGTTCACGCTGAGGATTACGCATATATGTGTTCCGAGGCCGGACAGGAGCTGATCCACAAAGCGATCAAAGAAAAACAGCTGACCGGACTTGTTGTCTGTTCATGTTCTCCGCGTATGCATGAGACGACATTCAGAAA
>DWZZ01000152.1 GCA_019117305.1 Candidatus Mediterraneibacter merdigallinarum
TCCAGCGTCTCACGGTTGTAACGCTTTCCGCCGCAGACTTCACATGGCACATATACATCCGGCAGGAAGTGCATCTCAATCTTAAGGATACCGTCGCCGGCGCACGCCTCACATCGTCCGCCTTTGACGTTAAAACTGAATCTGCCTTTCTTATACCCTCTCGCCTTTGCATCCGGCGTCGCGGCAAAGAGATCGCGGATCAGATCAAATACTCCGGTATAGGTTGCCGGATTCGATCTCGGGGTACGGCCAATAGGTGACTGATCAATATTGATCACCTTGTCCACCTGATCCAGTCCTGTAATTTTCCTGTGCTTTCCGGGAATCGTCCGGGCGCGGTTCAGATCATGGGCCAGCCTTTTGTACAGGATTTCATTTACAAGAGAGCTCTTGCCGGAGCCGGAAACTCCGGTCACGCACGTCATCACACCAAGGGGAAATGCAACGTCAATATTTTTCAGGTTGTTTTCCCGGGCGCCGATCACTTTCAGCCACCCCGCCGGCTTCTTCCGCTCCTCGGGCACCGGGATCCGGATTCTTCCGGATAAGTATGCCCCCGTCACGGATTTTTTATTTTTCATTATATCCTGAGCTGTTCCCACGGCAACAACTTCCCCGCCGTGCTCTCCTGCGCCCGGCCCGATATCTACAATATAATCTGCCGCCATCATGGTATCCTCGTCATGTTCTACCACAATAAGTGAGTTTCCCAGATCTCTCAGGTGCTTTAAAGTAGCCAGCAGCTTGTCATTGTCTCTCTGATGAAGCCCGATGCTCGGCTCATCCAGAATATATGCCACGCCTACCAGTCCGGAGCCGATCTGTGTAGCCAGGCGGATGCGCTGCGCTTCTCCCCCGGACAGTGTTCCGGTCGCCCGGGCCAGTGTAAGGTAATCCAGCCCCACATCCATCAGGAACTGTATTCTTGCGCTGATTTCTTTTAAGATCTGACCGCCGATCATCATCTGCGTATCAGATAATTTCAGATTATTTAAAAATGACTGCAATTTTTCAATGGAAAGCGCGGTCACCTCAGCGATATTCTTATCGGCGACAGTCACTGCCAGCGCACCGGGCTTCAGTCTCTGCCCTTTGCAGGCAGAACATGGCGTAATATTCATAAAAGTCTCATATTCTGCTTTTGAAGACTCCGAACCGGTCTCCCGGTATCTGCGTTCCACATTCTTTATTAACCCTTCAAAAGCTATGTCATATACGCCTTCTCCCCGCTGTCCTTTATAGAAAACTTTCACACTCTTTCCATTTGTCCCATGAATAAGCACATCATGGATCTTCTTCGGATATTTCTCGAACGGTGTATCCAGATCAAATCCGTACTCTTTGCAGAGAGCATCCAGAATCGCATGTGTAAAACTGGATTTGTCCGTGCAGGACTGCCAGCCCAGAACAGCAATTGCACCATCATTGATGGAAAGTGACGGATTCGGAATCATCAGTTCTTCCGAAAACTCCATTTTGTATCCCAGGCCAAAACACTCCGGACATGCGCCGAAAGGATTATTAAAGGAAAAGCTTCTGGGCTCAATTTCCTCAATACTGATACCGCAGTCCGGGCATGAAAAGCTTTGACTGAAATTCATCGGTTCCCCATCGATCACGTCTACTACCAAAAGTCCTTCCGCCAGATGGAGCACATTCTCCACAGAATCCGTCAGACGTTTCTCAATCCCCGTGCGTACAATCAGGCGGTCCACAATAATTTCAATATTATGTTTAATATTTTTCTCCAGTTTGATGTCCTCAGACAGTTCATACATATTTCCGTCTATGCGCACACGTACGTATCCGCTGCGCTTTGCCTGTTCCAGAAGCTTTGCATGAGTACCCTTGCGGCCGCGGACTACAGGCGCCAGAAGCTGAATCCTTGTGCGTTCCGGAAGAGACATAATCTGATCTACCATCTGATCCACAGTCTGTTTAGCTATCTCCCTGCCACATTTCGGGCAGTGCGGAATGCCGACTCTGGCATAGAGGAGACGGAAGTAATCATAAATCTCCGTCACAGTTCCCACGGTAGAGCGGGGATTATGGTTTGTTGATTTCTGATCTATAGAAATAGCCGGCGACAGCCCTTCTATACTCTCAACGTCCGGTTTTTCCATCTGCCCTAAAAACTGTCTTGCATAAGACGACAGCGACTCCATATATCTCCTTTGTCCTTCTGCATAAATCGTATCGAAAGCAAGAGAGGATTTTCCGGAGCCGCTCAGACCTGTAAGGACAACCAGTTCATTTCTCGGGATATCCACATCAATATTTTTCAGATTATTCTCATTTGCGCCCCGGATTCTGATATATTTCCGGGCATCCATCTTCGTTCCCATGTGTTTTTATCGTTTCCTTCCTGTTATGTTTAATATTATTGGTCAGCAAGCAGCCTGTCATTCGATGTCATTCAGCATCTTCTTCAGATCAACCAGTTTGTCCCGCAGCTCTGCCGCAGCCTCGAAATTCAGTTCTGCCGCAGCTTTCCTCATCTGTTTTGTCATATCTTTTATGAGCTTATCCAGTTCTTTAGCGCTCATAGACTCCGGATCTTTCTCCATGCGCATCTCTTCAGCCGCAACTTTCTTTGATATACTGATCAGGTCACGGACAGATTTCTGGATCGTCTGCGGAGTGATGCCGTGCTCTTCATTGTATTTCATCTGGATCTCACGGCGGCGCTTTGTCTCATCAATCGCCATCTGCATAGAGTCCGTAATCGTATCCGCATACATGATAACATGGCCTTCCGCATTACGGGCAGCACGTCCGATTGTCTGAATCAAAGACGTTTCTGAACGCAGGAATCCTTCCTTGTCTGCATCCAGAATTGCTACAAGAGTGATCTCCGGAATATCAAGCCCTTCCCTCAGAAGATTGATTCCGACCAGTACGTCAAATACATCCAGACGCATATCGCGGATAATTTCCGTACGTTCCAGCGTGTCTACATCAGAGTGAAGATATTTTACACGGATACCCACCTCACGCATATAATCCGTAAGGTCTTCCGCCATGCGTTTGGTCAGTGTAGTAACAAGAACTTTATTCTTTTTTGATACTTCCTTATTGATCTCGCCAATCAGATCATCAATCTGTCCTTCTACCGGACGCACCGATACTTCCGGATCAAGAAGCCCGGTAGGCCGGATCACCTGTTCTGTCCGCAGAAGTTCATGTTGTTCCTCATAGGGCCCGGGTGTTGCCGATACAAACAGAACCTGATTAATCTTACTTTCAAATTCTTCAAAATTCAAGGGGCGGTTATCCTTTGCCGAAGGCAGCCGAAATCCGTAATCTACCAAGGTAGTCTTTCGCGACTGGTCGCCGTGATACATACCTCCGATCTGCGGAATCGTCTTGTGTGACTCATCGATCATCATAATAAAATCATCCGGGAAATAGTCGATCAGAGTATATGGAGGCTGTCCCGGCGCAAGTCCTGCAAGATGCCGGGAATAATTCTCAATTCCCGAACAGAACCCCGTCTCCTTAAGCATCTCGATATCAAAGTTCGTCCGTTCTGCTATACGCTGCGCCTCCAGAAGTTTATCCTGGCGCTTGAACTCCTTCACCCGTTCATCAAGCTCCTCCTCAATGTCGTGCACTGCCCTCTTTATATTCTCTTTATCCACAACATAATGTGATGCCGGAAAGATCGCTACATGCTTCAGTTCGTCTTTTATCTCTCCTGTAAGAATATCTATCTCTGTAATACGGTCAATTTCATCCCCGAAAAATTCAACCCGTACCGCAGTCTCGCTTTCATATGCGGGTATGATCTCAAGCACATCGCCCCGCACTCGGAAGGTACCGCGGTGAAAGTCCATATCATTGCGGTCATACTGAATCTCAATCAGCTTTGCCATCACTTCGTCTCTGTCTTTTATCATTCCCGGGCGCAGAGAGATTACCATGTTCTGGTAGTCTACAGGGTTTCCCAGACCGTAGATACAGGAAACGCTGGCCACGATGATCACATCCCGACGCTCCGTCAGTGCCATGGTGGCGGAGAGGCGGAGTTTATCGATCTCCTCGTTAATGGCGGAATCCTTGGCAATGTAGGTGTCTGAGGAGGGGACGTAGGCTTCGGGCTGATAGTAGTCGTAGTAGGAGACGAAATATTCCACTGCGTTATCAGGAAACATCTCCTTGAATTCTCCGTACAACTGAGCGGCCAGTGTTTTATTATGGGCAATGACCAGTGTCGGTTTCTGCAACTGTTCGATCACGTTGGCCATCGTAAACGTCTTTCCAGAACCCGTAACCCCCAGTAAAGTCTGGCATTGATTGCCTTCCTTGAACCCTTTTACAAGCGCCTCGATTGCCTGCGGCTGATCGCCTGTTGGCTGATACGGGGCCTTTAAAACGAATTTATCCATAGCAAAATCTCTCCTTTGTGACTTTTGATACGTTCAATATCAGCCACCCTCAAAAAATTCATTCGTAACGAAAATATCAAAATCAGAAAATGGTACTGCCTTATATTGGACTTTTCACAATTTGTTCACGAAAAGTCACAAAATATTAGTCGTAACGCAATACAAAATACTCTGTTGAGTATTCACATACTTTTTATTCAAAATTTTTGTCTTCCAACAATTTTTGCAATTCTTCTTTACTTGGAAGTACTGTTTCGTATTTACTTGCAAATATTTGATTATTA
>DWZZ01000012.1 GCA_019117305.1 Candidatus Mediterraneibacter merdigallinarum
GAACTGAAAAATATAAATTATTCCTACCATACGCCTGAAGGGGAGACTCCTGCGCTTTCGGACATTTCCTTCTCTCTTGCTCCCGGCGGGTTTACCGCTGTAGTCGGCCCGTCCGGCTGCGGCAAATCCACTCTGCTTTCTCTGATCGCGGGGCTTATGATCCCCGAATCAGGGGACATCCGCCTGAACGGAAAGCCTCTTACGGAAAATGCTTCCAATATCGGCTATATGCTGCAGCATGATCATCTGTTTGAATGGCGGACCGTATACCGCAATATTCTGCTGGGCGCTGAAATCAACCGCTCTCTGGATGCCGGAACAAAGAAAAAAGCCGACGCTCTCCTGGAACAGTACGGGCTGAAACCATTTGCCCAGGCAAAACCTTCCCAGCTCTCCGGCGGAATGCGCCAGAGGGCCGCTCTGATCCGGACCCTCCTTCTGGATCCGGAACTTTTACTTCTGGATGAACCTTTTTCCGCGCTGGATTACCAGACCCGGCTGACGGTAAGCGACGATATCGGCCAGATCATCCGCAGATCCGGAAAGACCGCTCTGCTTGTAACTCACGACCTGTCGGAAGCCGTAAGCCTGGCAGACCGGGTTATCGTACTTTCCAAAAGACCTGCCACCGTACTCTGTATTGTACCTGTCTCTTTTGATCTGGAAAATGATACTCCGCTGAACCGGAGAAATGCGCCGGAATTCAAAACATATTTCAATCAAATCTGGAAGGAGCTGAATCACAATGAATAAACCGTCCCGGGCTCAGGAACTTTTTATCAGACGTCTGAAGATCCGGCGTATTACTGTTTACGCCGCCCGCATTCTGATTCTGGCGGGTTTTCTCTTTCTCTGGGAATTCTGTGCTGATACCGGAGTCATTGACTCTTTTATTTTCAGCAGCCCTTCGAAAATCGCCGCATGTTTTCGGGAAATGGTGCGAGATCGTTCCATTTTCCGGCATATCAGCATTACACTGTATGAAACTCTTGCCAGTTTTCTGCTGGTTACCCTGTTCAGTCTGCTGGCGGCCATACTGCTCTGGTGCAGCAAAAGACTCTCGGATATTCTGGAACCCTATCTTGTAGTCCTGAACAGTCTGCCGAAATCAGCGCTGGCCCCGCTGCTGATTGTCTGGCTGGGCGCTACGCCAAAAACAATTATTGTGGCCGGCATGTCAGTTGCCATATTCGGAAGCATCATGAATCTGTATACAAGTTTCACAACTGTCGATGATGAAAAAATCAAACTCATTTATACACTTCACGGAAAACGCCGGCACGCCCTGACAAAGGTTGTTCTGCCCGGTTCGGTGCCCGCCGTAATCAGCAACATGAAAGTAAACATCGGACTCTGTCTGGTAGGGGTCGTAATCGGGGAATTTCTGGCTGCCAGAAGCGGACTGGGGTATCTGATTATTTATTCAAGTCAGGTGTTTAAGATGGATTGGCTCCTTATGTCCATTGTGCTGCTGTGCATTATGGCGATAGTACTGTATGCGGTAATCGGGGTGGTGGAGAAAATATATCAGAAACGTTTTTAGTATACCATTTTTATCTCACTCCATCTGCTATTCTGTAATCACAATAAAACAAACTAAGTGATAAGGAGAAATCAGAATGGACAGATTAGCAAAGAATTTTAAAGCATGTGCAACATGTTCCCTGTGGTGCGGCAGAAGAACACCTGACGCTGTACGCTCTACCATTGCCTTTTCCAGAGGAGAAAAAGGTGAGTGCGCAGGCGGCGGATTTAACAGGCTTCAAACGACCGCACTAACATCATGTAACAGGTATCAGCAATGGATAAAGTAATCAGACCGCTGATGTCTTCTCCCGTAAATCCTGCTGTAATTGCCTCATATCCTGACACAGGGAAAACAGCACCCGCCTTAAGCATAGCGTGTACTGCTGTGCTTAAGGCAAGCAAAAAATACTGCATTTCGGCCCGTCTATTCCAAAAGAGTCTCTTTTTTCTCTGTGCCGGGAGAAAACATTTTCTCATCTGATCATGTCTTTCATCTCATAATACCGTTCCATGACATACCATTTTGAAGGCAGGAATGAAATGCCGCACAATACATCTGCAAAGTATTCATCGGATATTTTTACAGACCGCCAGAAAGAGGACAAATGATTTCTGAGCTGTCCTCTGCTGATAAGGTCACTCCAATAATACGCCTGATTTTCTGACAGTCCGTTATTTTTCAGATAATTCCATAAATCCTCTTCTGTCACACAAGACAGCCGGTTCATCATTTCAAGCTGATCATATACACCCGAATGTCCGATTGTATCCGCGAATTGTGCCATTGCCAATATATCGGTCATTTCCTCATCAGTCCCCGGTTTAAAATGTCTTACTACGAGTTCTTCTGCAATATCCAGACATTGCATACTGATAAAAGTACTCCACAGCTCTTTTTTGTTCCTGTCCACATTCCAGCCGTCTTTTGCAGCAGGCAGACGATTGATTTCTGTATAATATCCCTGAACTTCTCTGATAAACTCTGCTATGATTTCCTCCCGGAAACATATTGTACCGTCCGGCAGTCTGTCGCAGTACCAGTGACTGTATTCCAGCAGCTCCACTTCCTGAGGAAATGCAATGATCCCGCATGTTTCTCTCGTGTTCTCTGCCCCAACCCATAAATACTGAAATCCTGTACCCCCGAAGAAATCATCTATTCTATGTTTTACAGAGTCATACCATTCATTCCCGACCCGCAGATTCCAGACTGATATCTCTGTCTGCTTATACAGGTAGGGTTTTTCAAGCCCGCCCTTTTTCAGAATGTTATATGATGCCAGATGAAGCAGATACATGATGAAAGGGCACTGAGTAACAGCCGCCCGCATTTTGCATCCGACATCCCGGGATATCTTGCTCAGATATGCCGCCAGCCAGAACCGTTGTATGTATTCGGGGAAGTTCTGTATTTTCTTTTTCAGTAATTCTTTTTCTTCTTCATAACGTACGTTTGATAAGAAACGTTCCACTTCATTTATCTGTTCCGCCTTGATATACTCATCAAATAATTGATCGATATATTCGTACAGCATGGCTTCTGAATTGTTAAATTTAAATTTCATATGCAGCGTCCCTCTTCCTGTAATCGCAGTTTCTTTATACATATACCCTACAATCATTGATGAGACAAAAAACGTACATAAAAATCGGCAGGTAAAATATATACATTTTACCTGCCGATCAAATCCACAAACTATAATTTCAGTTTTCCTTCTTCAAGTGCTTCTCTGACTCTTTCTCTAAATACCAGCATATACTTTGCCACATGTCTGTTATACGCAATCTGACTGTCAGCAACATTTGATTCCAATTTCTTTAACACCTGATTTAATTGACTATTTCCACATGCCTTCAACAGCTCTGGCAGTTCATTAGGCATTCGTACATATGCTGTATGATACATATCAATTACAGGGATATTTTCAGGAATATATCCGCCATGTTCCAAAGACTTCCATGCGCACCACACAACTATATCCGGCCTTATTATCTCTATTTCCCGCCGTATAAACGGAACATATTTTTTACAATACTTATGCAAGGTTCCCTTATTTGTACTTTGTTTGCCGCCTCGTTTATTCAAATTTATAACTGCTGTACTTTTTAGTGCTTTTTGAATCTGACTTGCAGAGGGATTCTCTTCTGTCAATTTTTTAGTCCGCAGCAGATTTTGAAGAGAAAAAGCCATTCTGCCTATCAGCTCTTTTTGATGTACATCATTATCTATATCATCACCGCTTTCTTTATTTGAATTTATAAAACCCTTCAAATCATTCGAATATTCTGCATTTACAAAGATATTATAAAAAACACGGTGATCATCCTCCCGAGCGAAAAAATCCTTCTCTTTTCCTTCAAGGTTCGGTTCTTTTAATACCACCAAAACCTTATATTCCGACCTTGCATAGGCATCCGGATCAATGATACCATCTTTGGTAAAATGTGTTCTGAACTCATCACTGTATTCCCCGGATACTGTTGTTTTTTCCCACCTTTCTTCAACTGCCTGTGCTTCTTTCCACAGATCAAACAATTCATCAAGTGTTAAATCTTTTGTTTCTTCAACCTTTTTTACAATTTCACCAAAATTCATAACTTATTTTCTCCTTAGTGATTTGCCATTTTCTGATATAATACATCTTATTGCTCTATAAAACCATACTGCTCCGCCGCCTGTCTCACATCTTCCTTCAGCATATCCACCAGCCTCTCCGGCTTCAATACCTTAACATGAAGCGCATACTGCAATGCCCACTTCCGCATGGCATCCAGATTAACTGTCACCCGGACAGTCACCTCTTCTTCTGTTTCATCGGAAAACTTCATGTCCTTTCCAAACCAGTCGAAAAGATCTGTCATCAGATATTTTTTCGCCCGGAATGTCACAGGCACGCTTTCGCCTGTGAACATGTATACATGCTCCGCCATATGTTTAGGAAGATTCAGACCGTGTTCAAGCCCTTTTACCTTTTTCATCGACTTAACCGATGTCTCAAGTAACTTGATGTCCGTGATACGATCTACTCTGTAATTCGACACATCATCATATTTATCGTAATTGCAGATCAGATAATATCGTCCGTTCACTGCTGCCATCTGATAAGGGTTGACAATGTAAGTACGGACATTTCCTTCCTGGTCAATACGGGGATGGAGCATTCTGTCCGTATGATATTCGTTGTAATGAAATGACACCTGTCTTCCCTTTGTTATCGCCTGATCAAGGATCTCAATCGTATAAAACAGCTGTCTGTTCGGAAGTTCATTGTCTGGAAGCGTCTGTATATGCTTTACTCTTGATTTAAAATACCGGTTGGAGAGATTTTCTAATTTTTCAATCAGCATTTTGCACTGACTGTATGGGATATGTCTGGAAAACAGAAGACTGTCGATCAGCAGACGGAGTTCTGCATCCGAGAATTCTCTCTCCAGATACCAGTCTGTGTATACGTTCTCTTCCTCTCCATTTTTATTTATCCGTACCGACTCACTGTATTCCACATGATATCCATAATCGATCAGATTCAGGAGATTTCTCTTCACCGCCTTTCGCTCCACTTTCATGTCATATTCCCTTTCCAGAATATCCATAATTTCTTTCTGACTCAGGCGGTGATTCTCATCTGTATATTTCTTCAGAATATCGAGAATATTCATGATCAGCATCTTTTTCGGTTGTTTTCCGTACATAGTTTCTCCTTTATGCTATTGTAAAAATATCTCTTGTTTCATACCGTATCTTCCTCCATTCGGTTATACGTTACCTCTTAGGATGTACCATTTTAGGTGCATCTGATTGTTTATATATCAATTGTCCCATTCAATCATAAAAAAGGAGAGTCAGATACCGTGAAACTTCCTCAGATAACCTCAAAACAACTGATTTATAAAAATATATACGGCTATGACCGGCTCTACAGCAAACTGATCCTATCGGATACGGATTGGATGAATTATATACTAAAAGCAGTATTCACAGTAAGAAAGCATGGCCGGTTTTATGTAACATTTGAATTTTTCGGCGCACAAATTTCCGTTATGAAAGTCAGACAAAAGAAAAGGCATCATACCTATAAATTTGAATATGAATTTTCAGCCGAAATCTTTCAAAAAAATATAATACGCTATTTTACTGCCCAGATAGTAGCATGGCAAAATGATAGCGTTTTTAATGCAGAACATCTTATACTCGACTTTTATAATCAAGTGATCAAACAACATTTCTAATGCAGATGCTTAATATCTCCATAATTTGCTGATGTGTGATAAAGAAGTAGTAGAAGTGTAAAAAATTTTGCCGT
>DWZZ01000153.1 GCA_019117305.1 Candidatus Mediterraneibacter merdigallinarum
TCTTGAAAAAGCTCCGGATGAAGAATATATTCCGGCGGAGCAGGAAGAAGAAAACACAGCGGACACAGGCAGTGCAGAAAGTTCCGGGGCAGAAAATTCATCCGAAGCGTCTTCCGGAACTGTGAAAAAGGTGCTCTGCTCTCCTTTTACTGGAGAGGCCGCTCCTATTACAGAGGCATCTGATGAGGCGTTTGCCGGAAAGATGATGGGGGACGGGTATATTATAAGACCGGAAGAGGGTATGGCATATGCGCCGGAGGACGCGGAAGTATCTTTTGTGTTCCCGTCAAAACACGCGGTCGGGCTGAGAAGCGATGACGGCACAGAGTATCTTCTGCATATCGGCGTGGATACAGTAAATCTGAACGGAGAAGGATTTGAGACATTTGTAAAAGACGGAGACCGTGTAAAAAAGGGTGACAAACTGATTGGCTTTGATATAAAATATATAAGAGAGCATGCAAAATCCGACGAGTGCATTATTGTATTTACAAGTCTTCAGGAGGGCGAAGAAGTCCGTCTCACAAAGCCGGGCAGGGTTGCCGGACTGGATGAAACGGCGGAGATTGTATCCTTTAATTAACTCAATCGGATCGTGAATATCCGCTTGATACAGAAGGGACATTCAGATATGTATCGAATTATTAAGGTGCTGAATAATAACGGTATTCTTGTTTATCACAATGAGACCGGGCGGGAGCTGATTCTTCTGGGAAACGGGGTCGGTTTCGGAAAGCGGCCTGCACAGCAGATAGAGCAGATACAGGGCGCCAGGGTATACTCCCTTGTTACCAGACAGAAGCAGCAGTCTGTGCTTAAGGTTGTTAACGGTATCCGTCCGGAATTTATAGAGGCTGCAGGCCGGATTATCGATGAAGCGGAAAAAGTATTTCCCAAGATGAACCGGGACATTCTGCTTCCCATGGCAGATCACATTGCCCTGGCTGCAAAGAGGGCGAAGGAAAACCGGCAGATGCCAAACCCTTTTACGCCGGATATCCGTGTCCTGTTTGCAAAAGAATTTTCCGTGGCGCAGAAAGGCCGGGAAATTATCCGGGAGATGACAGGCAATGAGATTACAGATGACGAGGTGGGATTTATTACCCTTCATATTCACGCCGGCCTTTCGGATGAACAGGTGTCGGTGACTCTCAATACGACACGGATTATTAATGAAGGTATCTCCATGATCGAGAAGGCCTTCGGTCAGCACTTTGATACGGATTCCCTTGCATATACCCGTCTTATGAGCCACTTGTATTATATGGTGGCAAGGACCAGAAACGAAGAGTCCACCAATGCGGATTTTAACGATTTTATATTCAGCAATTATCCCAGAACAGGCCAGGTGGCGCAGGAAGTGTGCGGTTATATGGGCAGGGAACTGAAGAAGCCGGTGGCGAAGGAGGAAATCGGATTCCTGGCCATTCATATCCAGCGGGTGATATCACCGGAGACTGTATAAAGGAAAAAGATACAGATATCAATGAGAAAATACCTGTAAAACCGAAAATAATACAGGACATAAGAAAAGGCGGGCAGCCGGGAAAATGTACCCGGCCACCCGCCTTTTTCAGAGAAATATCCGCTTCAGAAGAGAGGCATCTGACGGCAAAAATCCGTTTGCCGATTGATATATCCGGATGAAGTTGCTATGATTTACAGTATGGACATAATAATGCCGCTGATATCTGAAAATGAATGACTGATAAAGGAGGATGGCATGTACAAAATACTGATTGTTGAGGACGATCTGCTTATGGCTCAGGCCATACAGCAGGAGATGACAATGTGGGGGCATGAAGCGGAGTATGTAAAAGACTTCCGCAATGTACTTCAGGAATTTGCCGGGTATGATCCCCATCTGGTGCTTATGGATATTACGCTTCCGTTTTTCAACGGATACCACTGGTGCAGCGAGATCCGGAAGATCTCGGATGTGCCGATTATATTTATCTCTTCCGCCGCCGATAATATGAATATTATTATGGCAGTAAATATGGGCGGAGACGACTTTGTGGCGAAACCCTTTGACTTAAGCGTGCTGACGGCCAAAGTGCAGGCTGTGCTGAGACGCACATATGATCTGGCGGGAAAAGTTCCGGTGCTGGAGCACAGGGGCGCGATTCTGAATCTGTATGACACATCTCTGACCTATGACGGACAGAAGATAAGTCTGACAAAAAATGAGTTCCGGATTCTGCAGACTCTGATGGAAAATAAAGGGCGGCTTGTGAGCAGGGATACGCTGATAACAAAACTGTGGGAGACGGACAACTATATTGAAGAAAATACACTGACTGTCAATATTGCCAGGCTTCGGCGCAAGCTGGAACATGCCGGGCTGAAGGATTTTATAACGACCAAGGTGGGCGAAGGATATCTGCTGGAAAATGTTACCGCGGCAGGAGGGACAGAATCTTCCGCCCGGGGAAAAGGAGGAGAGAAATGAAACTGTTTGCTCAGTATCTGTACAGCAGAAGACATGTGTTTTTCTGCGCTCTTCTCTGCGCGGCTGCCTATGGGGTTATCTTTTTTCTGTATGGCATCGACATGCAGGCGGTCTGGTATCCGCTTCTGATCTGTCTGTTTTTTGCAGCGGTTTTTATGATGGCCGGATATTTCCGCATGAAAAAGCGGCATCTGGAACTGCAGCAGATTTCCAGGTATGACGGCGCGGCCGAGGAATGCCTGCCGCCTGCTTCCAGTCTTATTGAGAAAGACTATCAGGCAATTATTATCCGACAGGAAGAAAAGGGCAGAAAAGAAAAGGAAAAACAGGAACTGGCAAAAAAGGACATGCAGGATTATTATGCCCGGTGGGTTCATCAGATCAAGGCGCCTATTGCAGTGATGCAGGTGCTTCTTCAGCAGGAAGATACTCAGGAAAATCAGGAGCTGCGCTCCGAATTGTTCCGGGTAGAGCAGTATGTGGATATGGCGCTCTGCTATACCCGTCTGGGGGAAGGCGGTTCTGATCTCCTTTTTCAGGAATACAATCTGGATGAGATTGTCAGAAAGGCAATCCGGAAATATGCGGGCCAGTTTGTACGAAAAAAGATCCGGCTGGTTTATAAAGGGACAGAAGAAAAGGTGGTTACGGATGAAAAGTGGCTTTCTTTTATCATTGAACAGCTTCTCTCGAATGCGGTGAAATATACGGCTCAGGGAACGGTGACCATAGAGGTGGACAAAAAGAAACGGCTTACTGTGTCCGATACGGGAATCGGCATTGCGCCGGAAGATCTGCCCCGTATCTTTGAAAAAGGATATACAGGATACAATGGAAGGCAGGATAAAAAGTCCACGGGAATCGGTCTGTACCTGTGCAGATCTGCCGCGGATAAATTAGGACATGCCATAACGGCACAGTCCGAGCCGGGGAAGGGCAGCAGGTTTACCATAGATCTGGCCTCCTATCCCTTTCAGGCAGAATGACTGACTTACGAAAATGTCACACAGGGCGCCCGGAATGTCACAAAAACAGATGTCGGCATTCCGGGCACCCTGTTATACTTTTATCGAAACATATGACAGGAGTGTCTGTCAGGCGGAAAATCTGCCGGATGTATTCGGAATAATAAAGAGGAGGTCATTGCACATGGCTGTTTTGGAAGTGAGAAATCTGAAGAAAATATACAGAACCCGTTTCGGAGGAAATCAGGTGCAGGCATTGTCCTGCGTGAATTTCTCTGTGGAAGAAGGGGAGTATGTAGCGATTATGGGAGAGAGCGGCTCCGGAAAGACAACACTGATTAATATTATGGCGGCTTTGGATCGCCCCACAGAAGGGGACGTCTATATGGACGGGAAGCCTCTGTCTGCCATAAAGGACAAAAATATTTCTGAATTCCGGAGAGATAATCTGGGATTCGTATTTCAGGACTTTAATCTGCTGGATACATTTAACCTGAAGGATAATATTCTGCTGCCCCTCGTTCTGAAAGGCGTACCTTACAGAAAGATGGAAAAGAAGCTTTATTCCACGGCAGAAGAGCTGGGCATCCGGGATCTTCTGGAAAAATATCCTTACGAAGTATCAGGCGGACAGAAGCAGAGGGCGGCTGTGGCCCGCGCCATTATAACGGATCCCCGGCTGATCTTTGCGGATGAGCCGACCGGAGCGCTGGATTCCCGCTCCACAGATGAGCTGCTGTCTCTTTTTGCCAGAATCAACCGCAGGGGACAGACCATACTGATGGTAACCCATTCGGTCAAGGCTGCCAGCCGCGCCGGAAGGGTACTGTTTATCCGGGACGGTGAGGTATATCACCAACTCTACAGAGGGGAGATGACGGATGAACAGTTTTACCAGAAAATTTCCGACACACTTACCATATTGGCGACAGGCGGTGAGAGAAGATGAGAGGAACATTTTATTTCAGACTGGCTGCCACAGGCATATCAAAGAACCGGAAAATGTATTTCCCATACCTGCTGACCTGTATCTGCATGGTCATGATGTACTATATTGTCGCGTTTCTGTGCAGAAGCAGCACGCTTCAGAGTATGCACGGCGGGGACGCCGTGCAGCAGATGCTTAATCTGGGAGTCGGAGTGATTGGAGTATTTTCAGTAATCTTTTTATATTATACAAATTCTTTCCTGATCCGCAGACGGCAGAAAGAATTCGGCCTGTATCATATTCTGGGAATGGGCAAACGGAATCTTGCAAAGATTATGATCTGCGAAACGCTGCTGACCGCAGTTATCTCAATTGCAGGCGGGCTTGTGCTGGGGGTGCTTTTTTCAAAACTGGGAGAGCTTGTGATTACAAAACTTCTGGGAGAAGATATCAGTTTTGACATGCAGATTGACCCTCGGGCAATTATGTCGACAATGGTGCTTTTTGTCGTTATTTTTGCTCTGATTATGCTTCGTATGCTTGTATTTCTGTGGCGTTCCCGTCCGGTGGAAATGCTCAGAAGCGATAAGGTGGGAGAAAAGCCGCCGAAAGGGAACTGGTTCTTCGCTCTTGCCGGAATTGTTCTTCTGGGAGGCGCCTACTATCTGGCGGTAAGCATTGAAGATCCGATTACTGCTCTGGTATGGTTTTTTGTTGCAGTGATCATGGTAATTGCAGCGACCTACCTTCTATTTATTGCAGGATCTGTTACTTTTGGAAGAATGCTGCAGAAAAATAAGAGATACTATTACCGGACGAATCATTTCGTGTCTCTGTCTTCCATGATTTACCGTATGAAGCGGAACGGAGCCGGACTTGCATCGATCTGTATCCTTTCGACTATGGTGCTTGTTATGGTGTCGGGTGTAATGTGCCTGTGGCTTGGCATGGAAGATATGCTGCATGCCCGCTACCCGCGGGAGATTACAGCGGATATTTACACAGAGGATGATGAAGAAGCGGCGCAGGCAAAGACTATTATGGATCAGGTAGTGGAAGAGCATGGAGCCAGACAGGAGAATGTGATCGAATATACGATGCTTGACACTTCGGGCTTTCAGCGGGAAGACAGAATTTTATTTGACACATCGTCTATGAGCGACTTCTCGATAGAAGATACAAGCAGTCTTCGTGAGATATATGTGATTACGATTGATGACTATAACAGACTGAAGGGGACGAATGAGACACTGGCAGAAGATGAAGTGATGATCTGTATGCCGAAAAATGAAAAAACGTACAGTTTCGATACGATTACGGTAGAAGGCGGATCTACATGGAAGGTTAAGCGTGTCATCGGTGAGTTTAATCTCTACGGAACAGATGCGGCTTCACTGGTTCCGTCCATGTATATATTTGTGCCGGACAATGATACACTGAAGGAAATATATGAGGCCCAGGCGAAATATTATCAGGATGCTTCCTCTGAGATTTTTCAGTATTACGGATTTGATCTGGACTGCTCCAGTGAAGAACAGATTGAGATTACAAATGAAATATTTGACCGTTTTGCCGGGATTCAGAATGACAACGCTGATTTTTCCCAGAGAATCAGTCTGGAAGGAAGGGAGCTGGAGCGGTCCTGGTTTCTGGGCATGTACGGAGGCCTTTTCTTCCTGGGAATTATTCTTGGAATTGTATTTATCGCCGGCATGGTAATTATTATCTACTATAAGCAGATATCGGAAGGATATGAAGATCAGGACCGGTTTGATATACTGATGAAGATAGGTATGACCAGAAAGGAAGTGCGCAGAAGTGTTAATTCGCAGGTGCTGACTGTTTTCTTCCTGCCCCTTATAGCGGCAGGGCTGCACACGGGATTTGCCTTTCCGATTATACGGAGAATCCTCAACCTTCTGGGTTTTTCCAATACAACCCTGCTTATTGAAGTAACTGCGGTGTGCTATATTGTATTTGCGCTTTTCTATATTATTATTTATCTGCTTACATCGAAAAGTTATCTGACGATTATTGGCGGAAGAGGAGAAGTGAGATAACAATACATCTGCAATACAAAGAAAAGAAACAATATACAAAAAAGTGAAAGAATTGTCTGTCCGAATCCGGCCTTTGATGATATACTGTTCCTAGAGGCAAAACAGCAGTCCGCGCTGTACTTTTCAGACAGCGCGGAAGATAAGACGCATGTTTGCAGAGAGGAGTGACAGATATGATGGAGCACACAATTATTACGATAGGCAGACAATTCGGAAGCGGAGGCCATGAGGTGGGAAACCGCCTGGCAGAAAGGCTGGATATTCCCCTCTATGATCATAATCTGCTTCACATGGCGGCACAGGAGCTGCGCATCAGCAATGAAGACGCTACAAAGGTAGACGAGACGGTACTGGGGAGATTTCTGTCCGCGTATGCGGCCAGCAGTATAGAATACCGGGCGTTTGTGACCAGTGATGAGTCCGGAAAACCTTTAAGCGACAAAGTTTTTGAAAAACAGTCCGCGATTATCCGCAAACTTGCGGAGCAGGGACCGGGCATTTTTGTCGGACGCTGCGCAGACTATGTGCTGGGTGATTACTCCAACTGCATTAATACATTTATTTACGCGTATAAAGAAGACCGTATCAGAAGAATCATGAAACTGTATGATCTGGATGAAAGACAGGCCCGGGACAAGATCAAAAAAACAGACCGGGAAAGACGGGTTTATTATGAGACGAGGACCGGCAGAGAGTGGGGCAGTATTGAGGCAAACGCTATGATGTTCAATGTCAGTCTGCTGGGAATAGACGGAACGGTGGATGCTCTGGAGGCTATTTACAGAAAGTGGAAGTCAAGAGATAAATAACAGAGTATAATGTGAAAAAGAAGTGGTTCTCCATGGCAGAAGAAACGGTTGTGGAGAACCACCGTTATTTTTAATGAGAAATGGTAAAAGACCGATGGGGGAGCCATCGGTCTTTTGAGGGGAGTATAAATAATTAATAAGGGGTTGTAGAAAGTAACCTTTCTACA
>DWZZ01000154.1 GCA_019117305.1 Candidatus Mediterraneibacter merdigallinarum
GGTCGGGGTCGCGGGTTCGAACCCCGTCTGTCGCTCTTAACAGAAGCATCTGGATCTGGAAGATTCAGATGCTTTTTTCATATGACAGCAGGAAGAGAACCGGGCAGTAAGAAAGAATGCCTGTCAGTTTACGGATAGAAATTCTTAATTACAGGACTTTTACGATCCGGGGATTCTGTGGTATACTGGGAACACTGAGCAGGCGGGATACGACAGGGAGGTTTTGCAATGGAAAGACGCGGACAGCCCATAGGGTTTCTGATCAAGCAGATTAATAATGTATATGAAAAGGATTTGAATGAAAAACTGAAAGGACTGGGGATTACGTCCTCCCAGTGCGCGGTGCTTGACTATCTGTTTCACACCAGCAAGGATGAAGTAAGCCAGCGGGACGTGGAACGTCATCTGTCTCTGAAAAATCCTACAGTAACCGGGATCCTGAAGCGGCTGGATGAAAAAGGTTTTATTTTCTGTGTTCCGAATGAAAATGACAGAAGAAAAAAGAAAATATATCTGACAGAAAAAGCATATGATATCCGCCGTAAAATGGAAAGCGACCGCCGCAGGATGGACCGGGAGCTGACCCGGGGGATGACCAGAAGAGAGGTGGACGCTCTCACCAAGTATCTGGAGAAACTGTTGTATAATATAGCGGAACCGTAAAGCAGACGGACTGCTTGGGTGAAGTTGCCTGAAAAATTGAGAGAAAGGGGTCTGTCCCCTTCTAAGGAGGAAGAATATGAGCTATGCGGACAGAGTTTTTATAGATATGTGCCGGGATATTATGGAAAACGGCACGAGCACGGAAGGGGAAAAAGTACGCCCGGTGTGGGAGGACGGCGCTCCGGCCTACACGATCAAGAAGTTTGGTGTTGTGAACCGCTATGATCTGTCAAAGGAGTTTCCGGCCCTTACTCTCCGGCGGACGGCCATTAAGAGCTGTGTGGATGAGCTTCTGTGGATCTGGCAGAAGAAATCCAATAACGTCCATGAACTGAAAAGCCACATCTGGGACAGCTGGGCGGACGAAAGCGGTTCCATCGGCAAAGCCTATGGTTACCAGATGAGTGTAAAGCATCAATATAAGGAAGGAATGATGGATCAGGTGGACCGGGTGATTTATGACCTGAAAAACAATCCTTACAGCCGCCGGATTATGACCAATCTCTATGTACATCAGGATCTCCATGAGATGAATCTGTATCCCTGCGCCTATAGCATGACGTTTAATGTGACAAAAGAAAAGGACAGCGATGTGCTGACTCTGAACGGTATTCTCAATCAGCGCTCTCAGGATGTACTGACAGCCAATAACTGGAATGTGTGCCAGTATGCGGTTCTGCTCCACATGCTGGCTCAGGTGTGCGGCATGAAAGCAGGCGAATTCGTGCATGTAATCGCGGACGCCCACATTTATGACCGGCATATTCCTATGGTAGAAGAACTGATTTCACGCGAGCCTCTTCCGGCACCGGTATTCCGGCTCAATCCGGATGTGAAAGACTTTTACGAATTTACGCCGGATGACGTACAGCTTGAGAATTATGAAACGCATCCGCAGATCCGGAATATTCCGGTTGCGGTATAGCGCGTATAAATAAATGTTAACCGGCAGGAGCACGGAATTAATTGAAAATGGAGGGATAGATTAATGAAAGCAATTCTTTCGGCAGACAGAAACTGGGGAATCGGAAACGGCAACAAACTTCTCGTAAGCATTCCCTCGGACATGAAATTTTTCCGGCAGACAACAACAGGAAAAGTTGTGGTGATGGGAAGAAAGACTCTGGAAAGTTTTCCCAACGGACAGCCTCTGAAAAACCGGACGAACATAGTACTTACATCGAATCCGGATTATAAGGTCAAAGATGCGGTGATTGTGCATTCAAAAGAGGAGCTGCTGAAGACACTGGAACAGTATGACTCAGAGAATATCTATATTATCGGAGGAGAAAGCATTTATCGTATGATGCTTCCCTACTGTGACACAGTATTTGTAACCAAAATTGACCGGGCTTTCCAGGCAGACACATTTTTCCCGAATCTGGACGAAATGGAAGAATGGCAAATGACAGAAGAAGGGGAGGAGCAGACCTGTTTTGACCTGGAGTTCCGTTTTACGAAATATGAGCGCAGACAGGAGAAGGCATGACGGGAAAAACAGGAAATAGAAGAAAGAGGACAGTGGTTCTTGCGGCCTGGCTTCTTGCGGTCTGCATTCTGGTATCAGGATGCGCCGCCCGGAGCGGGGAGAGCGCCGGCGGCAGTGCCCGGGGAGATGACGCCCGGGACAGAATCAGCGTAGTGACTACCATTTTTCCCCAGTATGATTTTGTCCGGCAGATCGCCGGAGATAAAGTGGATCTGAAAATGCTTCTGAAACCCGGGGAGGAGACCCATTCTTATGAGCCTACCCCGCAGGATATTATTGCAATACAGAACTGTGACATTTTCATTTATGTAGGCGGAGAAAATGACGCCTGGGTAGAAGATATTCTGGAATCCATGCCGGATACCGGGATGCGGACGCTCAGACTTGTTGACTGTGTGGAGACAGTAGAAGAAGAACATGTCCAGGGGATGGAAGAACAGCCGGGACACAGTCATGAGGAAGAAGAGGAAGGCCACGAAGAAGAGCATTCCGTTCATGAAATGGATGAGCATGTGTGGACTTCTCCGGAAAATGCCTCGCTTATTGTAGAGCAGATTGCCGCTCTGCTGGCTGAGACGGATCCGGATAACGGCGGTGCTTATGAAGAGAATGCATCTGCATATCAGGAGGAGCTGGATCGTCTGGATCAGGAATTCCGGGAGATTGTGGATCATGCGCAGAGAAAAGTTCTGATCTTTGGCGATCGTTTTCCCTTCCGGTATTTCGCGGACGCCTATGGACTGGAATATTACGCGGCTTTTCCCGGATGTGCTTCTGATACGGAACCCAGCGCGGCTACGATGGCATTTCTGATTAAAAAGACGAAGGAAGAAAATGTACCGGCTGTTCTGAAGATGGAGTTAAGCAACGATAATATAGCCAATGCAGTCGCGGAAGCGGCGGGAACGGATGTGAAAGTTTTTTACAGCTGCCATAATCTGTCGGCAGAACAGTTTGAAGAAGGAGAGACGTATCTGAGCATGATGGAGAAAAATGCGCAGACATTGAAGGAGGTGCTGAACTGATGGCTCTGATCAGATGTGAGAATGTGTCAATCGGCTATGAGGGCCAGATTGTGGTAAAAGATCTGAACTTTCAGATCGCTTCCGGAGACTATCTGTGTATTGTGGGGGAAAACGGTTCCGGAAAAAGTACGCTGGTAAAAAGCCTCCTGGGACTCAAATCTGTAGAAAAAGGGCAGATAATTTTCGGGGACGGCCTGCGGCAGACGGAAATCGGCTATCTGCCCCAGCAGACGGAGGTTCAGAAAGATTTTCCTGCCAGCGTGTATGAGGTGGTTGTCTCCGGCAGGCTGAACAGCAGAGGGATTCGTCCTTTTTACACGTCTGCGGACAAAAAGACCGCATTTGAAAAAATGAAAATGCTTGGAATCGAAGATCTGTCCGGACAATGCTTCCGGGATCTTTCCGGCGGACAAAAGCAGAGAGCGCTCCTTGCAAGAGCTCTCTGCGCTACAAAAACACTGCTTCTGCTGGACGAACCTGTAACCGGTCTGGATCCCATTGTGACTGCTGAATTTTATGAGCTGATTCAGCGGATTAATAAAGAATCCGGCATTGCGGTTGTTATGGTATCCCATGATATTGAAAGCGCAGTGAAATACGCCACACATATCCTGCATCTTCAGGAAAAAGTGTTGTTTTTCGGAACCGCTGAAGATTATCAGAAGAGCCGTGTAGGGCGAACATTTTTGGGAGGTGGCGCAGATGACTGAGACATTATTTGAAATGCTTTCTTATCCCTTTATGGTTCGCGCCTTTGTCGTAGGCATCCTTGTGGCGCTGTGCTCTGCTCTTCTGGGCGTGAGCCTGGTTCTGAAGCGCTATTCCATGATCGGCGACGGACTTTCCCATGTGGGATTCGGCGCGATGGCTGTAGCGGCTGCCGCAAACGCGGCGCCGCTGGCAGTTGCCATTCCCGTGGTGATTGTGGCGGCGGTACTTCTGCTGAGGATCAGCGGCAGCAGCCGGATCAAGGGAGACGCGGCCATTGCTTTGATTTCCACCAGTTCTCTGGCTATAGGCGTGATGGTGATTTCCATGACCACGGGAATGAATACGGATGTGTACAATTATATGTTCGGCAGCATCCTGGCAATGAGCCAGGAAGATGTTGCTCTGAGCGTGACTCTGGCGGTGGTGGTGCTGGTTCTCTATATTTTCTTTTACCAGAAAATATTTGCCATTACATTTGATGAGACTTTTGCAAGGGCTACAGGAGTAAAGTCAGGACTTTATAATACGCTCATTGCGGTGCTGACTGCGGTAACCATTGTCCTGGGCATGCGGATGATGGGCGCGCTGCTGATCTCCAGCCTGATTATCTTTCCTGCGCTTACCGCCATGCGGGCGTGCAGAACGTTCCGCAGCGTAACCATTCATGCGGCTGTTATCTCTGTCGTGTGTCTGGCGGCAGGTCTTCTGATGTCCTATCTGGGAGGCACTCCTGCGGGAGCCAGCGTGGTTATGGCAAATATAGCAGCTCTTATCCTGTATTCTCTGGCCGGTGTGCTCAGAGGAAGGATGAACCGGTAGAAAACGATGAATAGAAAAATAGGAAAAGGATGTTATGAACAGCGGCAGTATTACTGCCGCTTTTTCTGCCACCGAAGGTCGGCGGGTAAGTATTGTGATGAATAGGATAAAATAGATCAAGGAATCGACGTTGACAAAGATAAAAACACACACTATAATAAATATAAATTTTTCCTGCCGACAGTTTCCGGATTCCGGAGATGACAGAATGGCAGGCACGTAAATGCAGTGACAGGGAGGAGTACATAGTTTCCAAAGCAAAGAGAGAAGATGGCAGGTGTAAATCTTCGGGAGGGGACTATGGAAGGTAGCCTTCGAGCAGTGGACCGAACGGTATCTGCAGCGGCAGAGATCTTAGTAGGCTTCAACGTTTTCCCACGTTACAGGGATTCGGTATCGGAATCATCTCAGCTGCCTTAATGGGGACGGCGGCAGAAGACAGACTCCCGTACCGGCAGAGTGCAGAGAATTTCTCTGAAGTTAGGTGGTACCACGGATTTTAATTCGCCCTGAGCATACAGATGCTCAGGGCTTTTTTATGAAAGGGAGGTATTGAATTGAGACAGATTACAGGGAACAAATTACTTGTAAGAGCGTTAAAGGAAGAGGGTGTGGATACTGTTTTCGGTTATCCGGGAGCATGTACGATTGATATCAGCGACGAGCTTTATAAACAGGATGATATCAAGGTGATTCTGCCCCGCCATGAACAGGCTCTTGTGCATGAGGCTGATGCCTACGCCAGAACTACGGGGAAGGTCGGCGTATGTCTTGTGACAAGCGGACCGGGAGCTACAAATCTGGTCACAGGACTTGCCACGGCAAACTATGACAGTGTGCCACTGGTGTGTTTTACGGGACAGGTAGCGAAGCACCTGATCGGAAACGACGCGTTCCAGGAAGTGGATATTGTGGGAATCACCCGCAGCATTACCAAGTACGGTGTGACGGTGCGCAACAGAGAGGATCTGGGCAGAATTATTAAAGAAGCCTTTTATATTGCCCGTACGGGCCGTCCGGGTCCGGTGCTTATCGACCTCCCTAAAGATGTGATGGGAGAACTGGGAAGCGCGGAGTATCCTTCTTCTGTCAATATCCGGGGATATAAACCGAATACAAGCGTACACATGGGCCAGCTCAAGAAAGCCCTGAAGATGCTGAAAAAAGCGAAGAAACCTCTCTTTCTCGCCGGCGGAGGAGTCAATATCGCCCGTGCCAATGATGTGTTTACTGAAGTGGTAAATAAGACCGGCGTCCCTGTTGTAACCACAATTATGGGACGGGGATCCGTTCCGACCAACCATCCGCTGTTTATCGGAAATCTGGGAATGCACGGCTGTTATGCGGCAAATATGGCGGTGGGAGAATGCGATCTGCTCTTTTCCATCGGCACCCGTTTCAATGACCGTATTACCGGAAAGCTGCATTCATTCGCGCCAAATGCCCAGATCGTCCATATAGATATAGATACTTCATCCATTTCCAGAAATATTCACGTAGATATACCGATTGTGGCAGACGCTCTGGAAGCGGTTCAGAAGATGAATGAATATGTGGAGCCCTGCGATACAGAGAAATGGGTTGAGCAGATCAGAAAGTGGGATGAAGAGCATCCTCTGAAAATGAAGAGTAAACCGCAGATGACGCCGCAGGACATTATCGAAGAAATGAACCGGCAGTTTGACGATGCGATTATTGTCTCCGATGTAGGACAGCATCAGATGTTCGTATCTCAGTATACGGAAATTACGGAGAAGAAACGAATGATCATGTCCGGCGGACTGGGTACAATGGGATACGGATTTCCGGGAGCAATCGGCGCGCAGATCGGCAATCCGGACAAACGGGTAATTGCCGTGTCGGGAGACGGCGGCATGCAGATGAATATACAGGAATTTGCGACTGCTGTGCTTGAAGAACTTCCGCTGATTCTCTGTGTATTCAACAATGAATATCTGGGGATGGTGCGGCAGTGGCAGAAGCTGTTCTATGGAAAACGCTACAGCATGACAAACCTTCGTTCCGGCGCTCTTTTCCGGAGAACGAACGGCCAGGAGATGCCGGAGTATACGCCGGATTTTGTGAAGCTTGCAGAAAGCTACGGGGCAAAAGGACTCCGGGTTTCCAGGAAAGAAGAGATTGCGGCAGCGTTTGAAGAGGCGAAGAAAAATACAAAGACCCCTACGCTGATCGAGTTCCTTATAGACCCGGAAGAGATTGTCTACCCGATGGTACAGCCGGGCGGCAGTCTGGATGAAATGATTTTGGATTGTTAAGAAGGAGGCAGGATAATGGATAATAGTATAAAGAAGAGATGGATTTCCCTGTATGTTGAGAATCAGGTCGGCGTTCTTTCAAAAATATCCGGCCTGTTTTCCGCAAAATCATATAATATGGACAGCCTGACCGTAGGAACCACAGAAGATCCCACCGTGTCCAGAATGACAATTGCAACGGTAAGCGACGATGAAACATTTGAACAGATCAAAAAACAGCTCAATCGGACAATTGAAGTAATCAAGGTAATTGATTTTACGGATATATTCGTAAGGATGAAAGAAATCCTCTATGTAAAAGTATTCAAATGCACTCCGGAGGACAAAGTAGAAGTCTTCCAGATCGCGGAAACATTCAAGGCAAAAGTAATCGACTACGGCAGAGACAGTGTTCTTGTAGAATTCGTTCAGACCGCAACCAAAAACGATGCCGTTGTCAAACTGATGAAAGAAGAATTCAAAACAATCGAAGTAGTCCGCGGCGGCAGCGTAGGCATCGAATCCATCAGCATGATGGAACGCTAGTCAGCTCATGCGGAGAAAAGGCCGGAACCGCCTTGCAAGTACACTTGCAGAAAGCGGTTCCGGTTTTTTGCTCCATATGGCGGACGCCATACAGCGAGATGGAGGCGCGAAGCGGCGGAGTCGAGCTGGCATGAGCAGACGGACGCGGACATTATATAAAAAAACAGAGCGCACTCTTGATTTTTTTTAAGGGCAGTATTATAATGGTCACCGTAAAGAGTTGTTGACCTGCGTAATGCAGAGGAATGGAGGAGACGTAATGGAGAAAAAAAATCTTGACTGGAATAATCTTGGATTTAGCTATGTTCAGACAGATAAGCGTTATGTGTCGAATTATAAAGACGGAAAATGGGATGACGGCGCTTTGATCGATGATCCGAATATTGTAATGAATGAATGTGCAGGTGTTCTCCAGTACGCTCAGACTGTATTTGAGGGAATGAAAGCCTACACGACAGAAGACGGACATATCGTAACTTTCCGTCCGGATCTTAACGCTTCCCGTATGGTGGACTCGGCAAAACGTCTGGAGATGCCGGTATTCCCGGAGGAGCGTTTTGTAGACGCGGTGGTTCAGACTGTAAAGGCGAATGCGGCATATGTTCCTCCCTACGGATCAGGCGCTACATTATATATCAGGCCTTATATGTTCGGCATCAACCCTGTAATCGGAGTAAAGCCGGCAGATGAATATCAGTTCCGTGTATTTACAACACCGGTCGGCCCCTATTTCAAAGGCGGCGTAAAACCGATTACAATCTGCGTATCGGATTTTGACCGTGCGGCGCCCCACGGAACAGGCCATATTAAAGCCGGACTGAATTATGCAATGAGCCTTCATGCAATAGTGACTGCTCACGCAAACGGATTTGATGAAAACATGTATCTGGATTCTGCTACAAGAACAAAGGTAGAAGAGACCGGAGGAGCAAACTTCCTCTTCGTTACAAAGGATAATAAGATTGTAACGCCTCATTCTTCTACAATTCTTCCTTCTATTACGAGAAGATCACTGATGTATGTGGCAGAGCATTACCTTGGTCTGGAAGTAGAAGAGAGAGATGTATACTTTGATGAAGTAAAGGATTTTGCTGAATGTGGTCTCTGCGGAACAGCAGCTGTAATCTCTCCGGTAGGAAAGGTTGTAAATCACGGCAAGGAGATTTGCTTCCCGAGCGGAATGGAAAAGATGGGACCGACCATTCAGAAACTGTATGATACACTGACCGGTATCCAGATGGGGCATATAGAGGCTCCGGAAGGATGGATCAAAGTAATCGAGTAAAAAATATAAAAAGAATACCGGAAATAGCCATTCCGGAAAAACGGCTGTATGAGCGCACAGAATTATTTGTGAACGTTCATGCAGCCGTTTCTGATAATGAGAAGCGTGAAGCACTGAGAGACCGCCTCTTCTGCTATAATTGAAACAATTCGGTTGCTATACTAAAGTAAATCAGAATTGAAAAGGTATCTACAAGTGTTGTGATCAGCGGAGATGCCATCAGCGCCGGGTCCAGGCGGCATTTTTCCGCGAACAGAGGAAGCATGCAGCCGATCAGCTTGGAAATAATAACCGTAGCGATCAGCGACAAAGCAATAACAAGAGCCAGCTGGGGATCCCTGTACATAATCAGAATACGGATCCCGTTGGCTGCGGCAAGAACCCCTCCGCAGATCAGTGAAATACGGAATTCCTTAAATATAACCCG
>DWZZ01000155.1 GCA_019117305.1 Candidatus Mediterraneibacter merdigallinarum
GCTGCTAGAAGCTTATAGAAACAGCACTGAGCATATCATTCCCAGGCTTGCTCGGTTCCATATTGAATTTGAAGGCATTCATCCATTTATAGATGGGAATGGTCGTACAGGGCGGTTGCTTGTAAATCTGGAACTGATGAAAGCAGGATATCCGCCGATTGATATTAAATTTACAGATCGGGTTGCTTATTACAATGCTTTTGATGAATATCATGTAAATCATAATCTGAATGCAATGGAAAAGTTGTTTGCCGGGTACGTGAATACAAGGTTGGACAGCTATCTGGCAATGTTGGAAGAATGAAGATTATAGTATTGAAATAAAATAAGGATGTTTTACTTGACAAGCTAATATGCTAAAATAGGACGGTAGTAACACACCCTCATTCTTACTACGTTTTTACTACTTTTGACGGCCTCAATATGCCACATTTTGCCCCGTTTTGCTTATTCTGTGATTGCTTTAACAATCTCAGCGGCAACTACATACCTGGCAAATCGCGGCAAAACAGGCCAAACTAACGCAAATCAGGAGGACTTTAAAATATGATACAAGTGCTTTTCGTCTGCCACGGCAATATCTGCCGTTCCACCATGGCCCAGTCTGTTTTTCAGTACATGGTTAACCGGGCCGGACTTTCCGACCAGTTTTATATTGATTCCGCTGCAACGAGCCGGGAGGAGATCGGCAATCCGCCGCACCACGGTACGCAGCGGAAACTCCGCCAGGTCAGTATTCCGTGTGTTCCCCACCGGGCACGTCAGCTGCGGCGGGATGAATATGATCAGTTTGATTACATTATCGGCATGGATACATGGAATATCCGCAACATTAACCGAATAATCGGAAACAATGATCCTGACGGCAAAGTAGCAAAGCTTCTGGATTTTACGGACCGAAAGGGTCAGGATATAGCAGATCCCTGGTATACAGGGAATTTTGATGTGACTTATGAAGATGTAAAAGAGGGCTGTGAAGCCCTTCTGGAGGACTGCCTCCTACGACTCTAATGCGTAGGAGAGCAGTTTTTTTAAATTATTCTGATATCTGCGGTTTTTGGAACGCAGTTTCATTTTCTCTGTGCTTGTCGCTGTCTGTTCGATATAGGCGTCATATCTTGCAAACAGCACATGATAATCAAGCGTCTGTTTCTGCCCCCAGCGGATCAGCACCCAGTTCATAGCCTCCGGCTGCCAGTATTCAATGGGGATTCCGGCCATTTTCAGTACCGTTATATACTGGATTGCCTGTTTGGAAAGCCGGGATATCTGACGGTTGCGGAAGGATTCCTCATGGTGCTGGTTTTTACCGATTTTTTTGATAATACGCTGAGGAATGCTTTTTTTCTTTGACTCCCGTTCCATCAGACGGACACTTTTATCGATGGTTTCATTCAGCTGGCTTGCCGCGTTCCAGTATGTAACGAAAGAAGAATCATTCGAATCTCCCTCCGGGCCTACTGTAAAAGTTTTAAACACACGGGTTGATTCTCCGAATGTCTCGCGGTTATATTCTTTTCGTTTTTTTTCATCTGAAAGTACATGATATGCTTCCAGTATATCCTGCATGAAGGCCGTGGTATCTATATCTTTATGTACATTTGCATCCGGGTGATATACTTTTGCCAGTGCATTTTTTGCCGCTGTGATTTCTTCAAGAGACGCATCTCTGGAAACCCCTAAAATATCATAATACGTAGGCGACTTCATTGTGACCTCCTTATTACATTTCACCATTTATTCTCCCATGATTAATATACGCCCCGGAATTGGAAAAGTCAATTAGACGAAAAGTCTTAAAAAGAGGAAATGAAATGCTGGTTTGTAGTCATAATTACAATAAATTTCCACTATATTGATAACAGACGAAACTGAGAGGAGTTTGGAATGAAAAGGACATTGGCATTCCTTATATGTACTGTTCTGACGATTTCTCTGTGCACAGCAGCCGGCCCTGCAGTTTTACATGCCGAAGAGGAAGAAAGTTCAACGGAGGAAATTTCAGAAGAAAACGTTCAGGATAAAAATACTTCTGACGAGACTGTGGCAGAAGATAATGCTTCTGAAGGAAATAATACAGAGGAGAACAGCGCCGGGGAAACGGACACACAGATTGAGATCAGCGCTCCGTCAGCTGTATTAATGGAAGCTTCCACAGGAACTGTTCTGTATGAAAAAGATGCGGATACTGCCCGTCCTCCTGCCAGTGTGACAAAAATCATGACCATGCTGCTGATTTTTGATGCTCTGAATAATGGCACGATCAACCTGGATGATGAAGTGACAACTTCTGAATACGCTGCCTCCATGGGCGGATCACAGGTGTTTCTGGAAGCGGGAGAGGTACAGACAGTAGATACGCTCCTCAAGTGCATTTCCGTTGCAAGCGCCAATGACGCCTGTGTGGCAATGGCCGAATACATATGCGGGAACGAGGAAGAATTCGTAAAGCGGATGAATGAGCGGGCCGGGGAACTGGGGATGGACAATACTACATTTAAGAACTGCAACGGACTGGATGAAGAAGGACATGTGACAAGTGCCCGGGATATTGCCCTGATGTCAAGAGAATTGATCACACGATATCCCCAGATCCGTGACTACTGTATGATATGGATGGAAAACATTACCCATACAACAAGTAAGGGGATCTCTGAGTTTGGTCTGTCGAATACAAACAAACTTGTACGGCAGTATGAATATGCTACAGGCCTGAAAACCGGTTCTACCGGTGAAGCCAAATTCTGCGTTTCGGCTACAGCTGAAAAAAACGGGGTTGAGCTGATTGCCGTTATTATGGCAGCCGATAATTCCAGGCAGAGATTTCAGGACGCTGTAACCCTTCTTAATTACGGCTTCGGAAAATGTCAGATTTATACAGACGATAATCCGGAACCTCTTCCGGATGCAGAGGTAGAAGGGGGAGTTCAGGATCAGGTCCGTGCAGGTTATGGAAATTCATTTACTTACCTGGACACGGAAGGCGCCAATTTAAACAGTATAGAAAAGGAAACCGAAATGAATAAAACCCAGGCGCCTGTCAGTAAAGGAGATGTGCTGGGAAGAGTGGTGTACCGTCTGGATGGCAATGAGATCGGAAGTGTGGATATTGTGGCTGAAGACAGTGTAGCAAAAGCCGGTTTCCCGGACTATCTTCTCAGAGCCCTTGGCGCACTGATGCTTCAGAGAGAAGAGGATGGCTGATACTTGCGGAAGAAGGCAGCCGGAACGGCAGTTATTTCCAAATCAGGCTTGTGTCAGTCTTGCCCTATGGCTTATAATATAAGCCGTAAAAAGATACAGGAGGAAAAATAAAATGAACTATGCAGGCATGATTGACCATACATTACTGAAACCGGAAGCAACGAAAGAACAGGTGAAAAAATTATGTAAGGAGGCTGTGGAATACGGGTTTCATTCCGTATGCGTAAACTCTTCCTTTGTATATTACTGTGCTTCTCTTTTAAAAGATTCTGATGTGAAAGTGTGCACAGTAATCGGTTTCCCTCTTGGAGCCATGTCTACTGCCGGAAAGGCGGCCGAAGCAAAGGCGGCAGTGGCTGACGGCGCGGAGGAACTGGATATGGTTATCCATGTGGGAATGATAAAAAGCGGCGACTGGGACTATGTCAGACAGGATATTGCATCTGTTGTGGAAGCGGCTCAGGGCCGGGCTCTGGTAAAGGTGATTCTGGAAACATGCCTTCTGACTGATGAAGAGAAAGAAAAAGCGTGCCGGATCTGTCTGGAAGCCGGAGCGGATTACGTAAAGACATCCACCGGTTTTTCCACCGGCGGAGCAACTGTTGAAGATGTGGCGCTGATGCGTAAGACAGTAGGAGACAAAGCCGGCGTAAAAGCATCCGGCGGTATTCGTACCCTGGCCGACGTTAAAGCCATGGCTCAGGCAGGAGCCAGCCGGATCGGGGCCAGTGCAGGCGTGGCCATTGTAAAGGAACAGAATACAGAACAGGAGACTTTATGACACCAGTGATTTCAGCAATTCTGATTGTGCCGGCTGTATTGGCAGTTCTGCTTATTGCCGAAATATGGCGGGAACTTCACAGCTTTAAAGTAACCAGATATACCGTTGAATCCGGAAAGCTGCCGGAAAGCGGAGACGGACTCAGGATTGTTTTTCTCTCAGATCTGCATAACCGGGAATATGGAAAAGAAAATGAACGTCTGTATCAGGCGGTCCGGGCAGAGCATCCGGATCTGATTCTGATCGGCGGAGATATGCTTGTCGGAAAGGACGGAGTGTCTTACGAACCTGCCCGGCGGTTTGTCCGAAAACTTTCCGGAATCTGCCCGGTCTACTATGCCAACGGCAATCATGAGCAGAGAATGAAAGAAGAACCGGAATATTATTCCGATTCCTATGCAGAATACAAAGCCGCGCTTGAACAGTCCGGCGTCCATTTTCTTGAAAATGAGAGCAAAGTGATTTCAGCAGGGGGGATTTATGTGGAACTCTGCGCGCTGGAACTGCCCCTTGATACTTACCGCAAGCTGCGGAAATCCCCTGTTACTCCGGAAGAAATAGCACAACTTACCGGAAGAACAGTCAGAAAACCGGAACAGGAATCAGATCTGCCATACTGCATACTGCTGGCTCATAACCCGGCATATATGGACGCGTATAAAGGCTGGGGCGCAGACCTGATTTTATCCGGACATCTTCACGGCGGCATTGTCAGGATCCCTTTCCTGGGAGGGG
>DWZZ01000156.1 GCA_019117305.1 Candidatus Mediterraneibacter merdigallinarum
AGAAAAACGGACAGGAACCAGATCTGAATCAGTTGAGAAAGGTGCGCCGCGAGAAGCTGGCGGAACTGCAGCAGAACGGAAAAGACCCGTTCGTAATCACAAAGTATGATCAGACACATCACAGCCAGGAGATCAAGGATCAGTTTGAGGAACTGGAAGGAAAGCGTGTATCAATCGCCGGACGTATGATGTCCAAACGTGTGATGGGAAAGGCTTCTTTCTGTAATGTTCAGGATCTGAAAGGAAATATTCAGTCCTATGTTGCGAGAGACAGTGTGGGAGAGGAAAACTACAAGGAGTTCAAAAAGCTGGATGTAGGCGATGTGATCGGCATTGAAGGTGAAGTATTCAGGACAAAGACCGGTGAGATTTCCATCCATGCGTCTCATGTTACGCTGCTTTCCAAGAGTCTTCAGATTCTTCCGGAGAAGTTCCACGGCCTGACCAACACAGATACCCGGTACCGTCAGAGATATGTGGATCTGATTATGAATCCGGAAGTAAAGGATACCTTTATCAAACGTTCCAGAATTATCAGCGCGATCCGTAAATATCTGGACGGCGAGGGCTTCATGGAGGTGGAGACGCCCATGCTGGTGGCCAACGCCGGAGGCGCTGCCGCAAGACCCTTTGAGACTCACTTCAATGCCCTGAACGAGGACCTGAAGCTTCGTATTTCTCTGGAGCTCTACCTGAAGAGACTGATCGTAGGCGGTCTCGAGAAGGTATATGAGATCGGCCGCGTATTCAGAAATGAAGGCCTTGATACAAGACACAATCCGGAGTTCACTCTGATGGAACTCTATCAGGCATATACAGATTACAACGGCATGATGGATCTGACCGAGAACCTGTACCGCCATGTGGCGCAGGAAGTGCTGGGAACAACAAAGATCGTATACAACGGCATTGAGATGGATCTGGGCAAGCCCTTCGAGCGCATCACGATGGTGGACGCCGTGAAGAAGTATGCAGGAATTGACTGGAATGAAGTAGAGACTCTGGAGCAGGCAAGAGAGCTTGCAAAAGAGCATAACATTGAGTTTGAAGAGAGACATAAGAAAGGGGATATCCTGAACCTGTTCTTTGAGGAATATGTGGAGGAACATCTGGTTCAGCCTACATTCGTTATGGATCACCCCATTGAGATCTCACCGCTGACCAAGAAGAAACCGGAGAATCCGGACTATGTGGAGCGTTTTGAGTTCTTTATGAACGGCTGGGAGATGGCAAACGCTTACTCCGAGCTGAACGATCCGATTGACCAGAGAGAGCGTTTCGCTCAGCAGGACGCGAATGCGGCAGCAGGAGACGATGAGGCTGAGCACACAGACGAGGATTTCCTGAACGCGCTGGAAATCGGTATGCCGCCTACAGGCGGTATCGGATTCGGTATCGACAGAATGTGCATGCTGCTTACGGACAGCGCGGCGATCCGCGATGTGCTGCTCTTCCCCACAATGAAGTCACAGGGAGCGGCAAAGAACGCTGCGAATAACGAAGCGCAGGCTTCTGGTACCGCAGAAGAAGCGCCGGCTGTAAAACTGGATCTCTCCAAGGTAAAGGTTGAGCCGCTGTTTGAAGATTTCGTTGATTTCGACACATTCAGCAAGTCGGATTTCCGTGTCGTGAAGGTAAAAGAGTGCATCGCCGTACCGAAGTCAAAGAAACTGCTGCAGTTCACACTGGACGATGGAACAGGCACAGACCGCACGATTTTAAGCGGGATTCATGAGTATTATGAGCCGGAGGAGCTGGTTGGAAAGACCTGCATCGCAATCACGAACCTGCCGCCGAGGAAGATGATGGGAATTGATTCCTGCGGTATGCTGATCAGCGCGGTTTATGAGTATGACGGACATGAGGGGCTGAACCTGCTGATGGTGGATGATCAGATTCCGGCGGGGGCGAAGCTGTACTAAGATAATGGATTGAATGATGAGGACACTTTTCTGAAAGAAGGTCAGAAGGGTGTCCTTTTCTGTTATGAGTAGAATTTAAGAAAACTAAAAAACATGTTCAACAAAGTTTTATTTGACTCTAAAATTTGATTTTAGGTTTGTATTCTGGCAGAAAAACATGTATGTCTGATAAAAGGGAACCATGAGTATCTTTTCGAGAGATATCTTCAGGGCACAATAACCTCTTCACTGTGGGATACCTGCGGAATCAGGCGGCTAAGACAGGCGGATCCAGAAAAATCAGCTGAGAGGAAGAACCGGCACTTGACATATTGATCTTACGGTTGTAATCTGTATACAGTTAAATCTTACAGGTGTAATATAAAGATAATTGCTGTTACATTTTCAGAAAAGGACAGAATGCATATGAAAGAAAAAGGCGGAAGACAGTGCCGGAAAGCCGGGAAAGAGAAATTTTGTATCACAGGTGTGCGGCAGGGAATAATCCTTATCTTGTTTCTTCTGGTGATCTGCACAGGCTGCAGTCCGGACCGGCATGAAGAAACAGATACAGAAGACAGGGAAAGCGGCGGCTCCGAACAGCGGGAGACAGCTGAAGAGTCAGAGAATCTGGCAGAAGGATACCGGGAGATTTATGAGCAGGCCGCAGAGCAGGGGCTGCTGGATTCGTCTGATCTGAAGCAGGATATTATAGAGTATCTTGGCGGGATGGGATATGCGGCGGTTGATGCGGAGAATCAGATAAATATGGCGAATTACAGGCAGGTGGAGGAGTTCTGTGTAAAAGCCGGTGAAGGGGGAAATACAGAGACCACGATTTTTGCGGTTCTGGATAAAGGCGGTTTTATCCGGTATGATATAGAAGCGGAAAATGGTGGAATCCATGTGACAGTTAGTACACTTCAGTGGGAAGAAAACCGGCCCCGGGTCTGCTGGTATCATGAATTTGAGGCCTGCACCTGGAAGTATACGGAAAAAGGCTATCTTTTTATCGAGGAATATCATCCCCGTGGCTATGACGGCGCCCCGGGAGAGACCGCGTTCCGGGTAAAGCCTCTGGCTCAGAAATGCCGGGAATTCAGCCGGAAATATGTATATCCTATAGGGTATACCCGGAATAATATGCTGATTACCGACTGGAATGAGCAGGATTATTCCAAACTGGAACTGTACGATCTGTATGAGATTTTCTATTATTTGAAATACGGAGAATATGTGCCGTATGAGACGTATGAAGGCGCGGAGTACGAAATACCGGCCAGTGAGTTTGAAGAAATTATCCGGGAGCATTTTCGGATAACCCGGGAACAGATCGCGGCGAATACGGTTTATTATCCGGACAGAGATACATACCGGTACAGGCCACGGTGGCTGCACGATTCGGAAGAACCATACGAGCCGTATGCGGAGGTGGTCGACTTCCGGGCACAGGATGACGGCACAGTCAGACTCCGGGTCGAAGCGGTATGGGAAGAAAAAATGACAGATCATGCGGTAACCAGTGAACTTGTTGTCCGTCCGCTGGAAAACGGAGGGTTCAGCTATGTGTCAAATCAGGTTGTTTCATGGGATGAAAGTCTTGAATCATTCTGGTACTCGCCCCGGTTAACAGAGGAAGAGTGGGAGAAATGGAATTGAGAAAAGAAATACGGACGGTATAGTCTATGCTGAAACTGCTGTCTGTAATATAATTGAACAAAATGGGGAGGACTGAGACTGAAGCTTCAGTCCTCCCCTGTATTCTGTTCCCGGATATTCATCTCATCCAGCACATCCAACGCGATTTCTGCCGCTTTGCTTCCGGAAGCATTACTTTCTGCGTGGATATTCACTGCGAAAAAGTATGTGTTATCAGCGGTTTCAGTGAAGCCCACAAACCAGCCGTTGACATTCTCTCCGTCCACCTGTCCGGTCCCGGTTTTGCCGTAGAGGGTTCCGGAGGGAGAAGCGTCCAGGCGGAGACTGTCTTTTACCGCCTGAATATTTTTCGGAGCAAAATCGAAGGTGTTGCGGTACGTGTCAGTAAGAAGTTCCACCTGTTCAACCGGGGATATTTTCAGGCTGGATTCCAGCCAGTAGGAGTCCGGGCCGCCGGAAATATCTTCGTTGCCGTATCCGATCTCCCGGATATGAGACCGGATTGCTTCTGTACCCATCTGTCTGTCCAGCTCCTGAAAGTACCAGTTTACGGAAGCGGATAACGCGGACGACAGGGTCTGGTCCTGATTCCATGCTTTAAAAGGATAGACAGTTTCGTCCCAGGCAAGAAGGGATGCGTCTGGTGTGATAATGCCCTCCTCCAGAGCAAAGAGCGCGTCATATATTTTGTAGGTAGAGTCCGGCGAGACCCGGACAGAGGCCAGATCTTCATTATAGATACTCCACTGGTCACTGGTCAGATCATAGAGTACAAAACTTCCCTCATATCCATTGAAATACTCGGATACATCGATGGAAGAAATATTCCGGCCGGTGCCGTTCCATTCATAATGGTTATCTTCCGCGGCCCGGGAGAGCAGCGCGGGCACAAGTCCTGCCAGCAGGGCGGCGGTAAGACAATATACGGCAGTATTCTTTGCCATTTTCAAAGCGGAAGGTTTTCTGTAAACGGCGATATTGAGAATGCGCCGCTTTATCTGTTTTATACTGCCGCCAAGTCCGGCCGAAAACGGAAAAGCGGTATGAGAAAGCTTTTCTGCGAAATTGATCAGGGCAAAGCCGTAATCCTGATAAGCATCTTTATCCAGCATGCGCAGTACAGAGGAGTCGCAGGCAATTTCCCGGTCGCTGCGCATCGCTGTAAATGCGGTCCAGACCAGTGGGTTGAACCAGTAAAGGATGCCGGCCAGAATCATCAGATAATTGACAAAATTATCTTTGTGCCGGTAGTGCTGCAGCTCATGGAGCAGGATGTAACGCAGCTCCGGGGACTTACAGTCTGAGATCAGGTGAATCGGCAGATAGATGCAGGGACGGAAGCATCCGGTAATAACCGGCGATTCTAAAAAGGCGGTGCTGTATATGGGTATGGTTTTCGTCAGCTTCATGTCTCTGAGACAGTCGGCGTAAAGGGCCTGTATTTCCCGGTTCTGCAGGGGCAGAGCGGATTTTTTAATTCTGCGCAGCCGCTGCGTTGATCGTATGACCAGCAGGATTATGATCAGAATGCCGGCCGCCCATATGCCGGACAGAAGTAGTCCTGCTATGGAGGGAGTCCGGCTGCGGACAGAGATTGTAAAGTCATTCATCCATCCGGCGGCCCCGGTTACGGCATGTACTCCGTCTGCGGCATTGCCCGAGGATGCGGCGCCGGGAAGGCTGCCGCTGTCTCCGAAGGGAAGCCATGAGAAGAAGGCGGTTACCTGCTGCGGGGAGATGGGAAGAAAGGGGACTGCCAGCAGGGCAAGGAGCAGAAACCATATGTTGTATTGTGTTCTGCCGGTCAGAGTATTTCTGAATATCCTTTTTAGTGTAAAAAGCAGAATGATAACAGCGCCTATGAAAAGATTGCATATCAGAAAATGGATGATGAAATCTGTCACTGGGAGCCTCCTTATTTTGTGTTGTCAGACAGCATGGCGCGCAGGCCGGCGATTTCTTCTTCCGACAGGTGGTGATTTTCCAGATAAGAAGACAGCATGGCGCTGATATTACCGTTATAAAATCGTTTTAAAAAGGCAGAGCTTTCCTGGTTTACATATTCGTTCCGGCCGACCAGGGGTGTATAGACGAAGACGCGGCCCTGCTTTTCGTAAGTCAGAGCGCCTTTGGTTACAAGTCTTTTGATCAGTGTCTGAATCGTTTTCGGACTCCAGGCGGTGGTCTTCAGCAGCCGTTCTGTGATCTCATTTGTGTTGATTGGCGCGTATTTCCATACAATTTTCATAACTTCAAATTCCGCTTCTGAAATCTGGGGCAAATCCGTCATAATTATTCCTCCTAAATCTTACATATGTAATAAATCTATTATACAGCAGACCGGAAGGGGTTGTCAAACAGAGAAAGCTTTCTAAATTATTGAAAAAAACCAGGCTGTATGATAAGGTTTAAAGATAAAGAACCGGATGCTCTGTGAGAATCTGCAGACTGCCGGAAAAATCTGATGAAATGACAGGAGTGTACTATGCCAGTTTTTGATTTTAATAATTCACCGGTTGATTCCAAAGAACCGGAATGTACTTATGAAGTTTTTTATTCCAATGAGTCTGAGACGTCTGCCGCGCATCCGATTCTGATTCTCGGAAACCGCGCGGGGCATCTGAAACATCATTCCAGCGGTGTGTTTACAAATCCCATTCGGCGGACGGCTTTCGAGTTTAAAGACGGAGAGGAAAATTTCAGCGAAGATATTCTGCAGATTGACGCCAGGTTTGTCAGTCTTCTGAAATGGCTGGGGGAAAACCATATCAATGTGCGCCTTTCCGGAGCTGTGCGGGAAGACGGCTATGCTGTGTACAAGATCCGGGAGATTGCCTTCGGGGGCGGAGTGAAGCTTTCGGCAGAGGACGGCTTCCTGCAGTTTATGATTGAGCGGCTTCTCTCCAGTGACGCTCCGTCCGAAGAGATTCCGGATGAGGATGAGGAAGAGACCGGAGACAGCATGAAGCTGACCAGTATTCAGAGCATTACGGATTTTATAACCTGCGCGGGAAGAACCCTGCCGGATAATATCCGTCTCTGGGCCAGAAGGAATCTGGCGGTTGCCCGTTCCCATGAAGTCTCCGCGGAAGAGCGGCGCCATGCCCAGAGAGCGCTTTCAATTATGATGAATATTCAGTGGAAAGGTCACTATTTCGAAGCCATCGATCCCCAGGAGGCGCGGCGGATTCTGGATGAAGAGCTTTACGGCATGGAGCAGGTGAAGCAGAGAATTATTGAGACGATTATCCAGATCAACCGTACCCACACCCTGCCTGCTTACGGCCTGCTGCTGATCGGACCGGCAGGTACAGGAAAGTCGCAGATCGCCTATGCGGTGGCCCGTATTTTAAAACTGCCCTGGACCACGCTTGATATGAGCTCAATCAATGATCCGGAGCAGCTTACCGGCAGCTCCCGTATTTATGCCAACGCAAAACCGGGAATTATTATGGACGCGTTCTCTGTGGCCGGGGAATCCAACCTGGTATTTATTATTAACGAACTGGACAAGGCGTCCTCGGGAAAAGGAAACGGCAATCCGGCGGATGTTCTTCTGACGCTTCTGGATAATCTGGGATTTACGGATAATTATATCGAATGTATGATTCCTACAGTAGGAGTGTATCCCATTGCCACAGCCAATGACAGAGAGCAGATCAGCGCGCCGCTTATGTCCAGGTTTGCTGTAATCGAGATTCCGGATTATACAGAGGAGGAAAAGAAGGTAATCTTTTCCCGGTATGCCCTTCCGAAAGTTCTGAAACGGATCGGCATGAAGGAAAATGAATGTATTCTGACGTCTGATGGGCTGGATGCCGTTATCGATCTGCACCGGGATACCAGCGGAATCCGTGATCTGGAGCAGGCGGCGGAGCATATCGCGGCCAATGCTCTATATCAGATTGAAGTGGACCATGTGGATTCGGTAACATTTGACGGCGCGATGGTGCGGGAACTTCTTTCCTGACGGGCGGCTCTGCGGAAAAATGAGAAGAAGGAAAGACTGGATGATCCGAGGAAAGAAGAGCCTGGCGCTGCTTCTGTGTCTGGTGCTTCTGAGTGGATGCGCTCCGTCAGACAGTGCCCGTCCTGATACCGGTGAAGCAGAGACAGAGGCCGGTGACGGAGAGGGAAAAGTTCTGGATGACTATGATGTAAAATCCATGGATCTGAAACAGGAAGAAAAAGAAGAAATTCGGCAGCAGGTGTCTTCTGTTATGGAGGAATGCGCGGATATTCATGCCGCGGCAGCAGGAGAAAACAACAGTGGTGACGTACTGGAGGAAGACACCGTTCATCATATGGCGGAAACGGCAGCGTCAGAGGGAAGGGCGGTAACCTGCGGCAGTTATGATTTTAATATGCTGAATTATGAGGAAACCGACAGAGCGCTGCGGGAAGCGGCGGCCGGAAAAGAAGCGGAAACCAGCTTTTTTGTAATAACATCTGAAGGGTATTTCCGGTATTTTTATCTTCAGTTTGCGGATAAAAAGCTGACAGTCTCCTATGCGTCTGCCGTTTTTGACGGGGATGGCGGAAGCCGGATCCGGGAGATGGAAAAGTTTTCTGCATATGACTGGGAATATACGGAGAAAGGGTGGCTGATCTGGGAAAAGGCGTTGTCCAGAAATCAGGAAATGGATATGCATACTTTTGTGCGGATCCTGCCGCTTGATGAGACATGCAGAGAGCTGGGGAATGCTTATATTCTGCCGGTCAGTTATTTCTGCAATAATCTGTTCCTGACAGACTGGGATGAGAACAGCATGGAGAATATAGAGTTCAACGATCTGTTTGATTTCCTGTATGAAATGAAATACGGGATCAAAATGGATGAGGAAAAATACCGGAACGGGATACCGAAAGAGGAGTTTGAAAATGTTGTCCGGACATATTTTGATATTTCTGCGGACCGGATGGAGACGTATGCCCGGTACGATCCGGAAAACGGAGTATATCCCTGGGAGGCTATCGGCCCCTGGAACCGGGTGCAGCAGTTTCAGCCATTTCCGGAAGTTGTGAAGTGTACGGAAAACGGAGACGGAACCTGGACGCTGTATGTGGAGGCTGTGTTTGTGGAAGGAGGCACAGACTGTTCTTTTAGGCATGAGGTGACGATGAAGGAGGCGGACGGAAGGTGGATATATCTGGGAAATAAAATCGACAGGGACGGTTCGTACAGCATTCCCGGATATAAAGCCAGGCGGGAATTCTGAAAGGGTTAAGAAATACCCGGCGACAGAGCAGATAACGGATGAAAAGTCCGGCGTATTATAACAACATAATGAGAAACAGGCATTCTGCATTTTAAATGCGGGGTGCTTTTTTATTTGCGGGAAATTTCTGAGAGTGTCCTCCGGAAGGGGGAGAAGAGATCCGGGAACGGGATGTACGTATGGAGGCCGGGTTATTTTCTTTGTACGACTGATTTCGAAAATAAAATGAAAGCGGATTCCTGGGGAAAACTGAAAATTCCTGAAAAAATACATAAACGAAAGTAAACAAAAGTAGACAAAACAAAAACGAAATGATAGTATAAAAATATCAAAAGCAAAAAGGAGGAAAACGAAATGAAAATTGCGATCGGATGTGATCCCAATGCCCAGGAAGCCAAAGAAGAGATTATAAAGTATATTGAGGCAAAAGGCTATGGGGATGTAACGGATTTCGGCAGTGAGGACCCGATCTATGCCAATGTGGCAATCCGGGTGGGCGAGGCTGTTGCTTCAAAGGAATACGACAGGGGTATTCTGATCTGCGGAACGGGAATCGGTGTTTCCATTGCTGCAAATAAGGTGAAAGGCGCATATGCGGCGCTTTTATCTGATGTGTACTCGGCGCAGAGAGCAAGGCTCAGTAATGACGCGAATATTGCCTGCATGGGCGCGTTTACAACAGGATGCAAAGAACGGGAACTGATGGTGGACGCCTTCCTTGGGAATGAATTCGTGCCGGGATGTTCTTCTCAGCCGAAAGTCGATGCGTTTGTAAAATATGACCAGAAAAGATAGGAATACCGGAAGAGCAGAACGTGCGGACGGGACAGCTGGAAGGCGAAATACATACAATAAAATATGACATTGAAAAACCTCCAACCAGAAAAAGACCAGAAGCCTCCGGCGGTAATTGCCGGAAGTTTCTGGTCTTTTCTGCTGTATTCAGCTGTATTGCCGCTGCGATCTGCAGCGTTTCTATGAAAGGCTGGTTTTGTATGCGAGTACTGCGTCGCGGATCAGCTTGTTGAATTTGTCGGCCTGCCATGCCGCGCGGCCGGTGAAAAGTCCGTCGATAGAGGGCTGCACAATCAGTTTTTCGGCGTTCCCGGGATTTACGCTTCCGCCGTAAAGTACCGGAATATCAGCGCCGGCTTCTCCGAAGATTTCCAGAAGACATTTTTTGATTACCTGATGCATTTCTTCGGCATACTCTGCTGACGCAGGGGTTCCGTTTACCCCGATGGACCAGACCGGTTCGTAGGCCACCCAGATATGTGGAACAGATGAGACGGGAACATCATGGAAACCGACTTTCAGCTGTGTGCGGAGGACTTCCGGGCTGATGCCGTAATTTTTCTCTTCCGCGGTTTCGCCGATGCACAGCAGGGTGGTGAACCCATGCTTTAAGGCTGCCTTTACTTTCAGATTCTCTTCCCGGTCGGTTTCGCCGAATACGTGGCGCCGTTCGGAATGGCCGATCATAACAAGATCCAGTCCCAGTTCTCTGAGCATAAGCGGAGAGATTTCGCCGGTAAACTGGCCTTCATCCTCCCAGCACATATTCTGAGCCCCCAGCTTGACAAAAGCACGGTCTGTTTTGCTGACAGCGCTTTCCAGGGTGGTGTAAGAGGGGATGATAAACAGTTCAATTTCTTCCCTGCTGATATCTTTTGTGTAAGAAACCAGGTCCTGAAGATAGCTTACAGTATCCTGAATATTCTTATACATTTTCAGGTTGCTTCCAAAATACAGTTTTTTTCCCATGTTTAAACTTCCTTTCTCTGTGTGAATTAAGGTTATTTATCCGGTCCGCTGCTATGATGTTTAATTATAATGATTATATATGAAACGAAAGGAAAAAACAATATTTAAGGATCGAAAATGTAATAAAAATGATTATAAAACGAAAAAACGAAATAAAACGAAAAAACGCATCAAAAAACACGTATAATCTGCACAAAAACAACGCGCCAAAATATGTTAATCTACTGAAAATATAAAAAGATGTTGAAAAACACAAGACATGGCTATAAAATATAACCAATAAAAGAAAGCGAAACGAAAATAAAAAGAAAGGAATGGAAAAATGAGCGAAAAATTCAGACCAGTGACAGCAATTACTATGGGAGATCCGGCGGGTATCGGTCCGGAAATTGTTGTAGGGACAATGCTTGACAAAGAGATCCATGAATGCTGCCGTCCCTTTGTAATCGGAAGTGAGGCGATTATGGAAAGAGCGGCAAAGATTCTGGGCAAAGAGCTGAAGTACAACAAAATCAGTGATCCATCTGAAGCAAAGTACGAATATGGTGTGGTTGATATCCTGGAGACAGGAGATTACGATACGGATTCGATCGAATGGGGAAAGGAACAGAAGCTGGCCGGCCAGATGGCAATTGACTGGATTATGAAATCCATTGAGCTCGGCATGGCAAAGAAAATTGACGCGGTATCCACTGCCCCGATTCACAAGGGCGCGATTAAGCTGGTGGGTGTAAAAGAGCCGGGACATACAGAGATTTATCAGAACGCGACACATTCGCCCTATGCGCTGACCATGTTTTCCTGTCATAAGCTGCGTGTGTTCTTTGTGAGCCGTCATATGTCTCTGGTGGACGCGTGCCGCTATGCAACCAAAGACGTAATCCTGGAAGATGTAATCAATATTGACAAAGAGCTCAGAAAAGTGGGAATTGAGAATCCTCTGATCGCTGTTGCGGGGCTCAATCCACATAACGGAGATCACGGCCTGTTCGGAACAGAGGAGATTACAGATATCGGCCCGGCAGTGGAAGCGGCAAAAGAAAGAGGAATCAATGCAGTAGGACCGTGTCCGGCAGATTCAGTATTCCATATCGGAAAATCAGGAAAATATGACGCGATTCTGTCTCTCTACCATGATCAGGGCCATATCGCATGCAAAACACTGGACTTTGAGAAGTCGGTTACTCTTACGTTCGGACTTCCGTTTATCAGAAGTTCTGTGGATCACGGAACAGCATTTGACATTGCGGGAAAAGGAATTGCAGGCTGTGTCAGCCTGATTGAATCTACAAAAGTTGTAGCAGAGTACGCGGCAAAACAGCACGAAAGGGGAGAAAGATAATGCCATTAATCGGAGCAGTGGCAGATGACCTGACAGGCGCGACAACAACAGGTGTACTTCTTGCAAGGTCGAAAGCAAGAACAGCAGTATTTTTTAATGAAGAAGCAGCGGTGAAGGCCGAAGGCGTGGAAGATCTTGATGCAATTCTGATCAGCAGCAACAGCCGTCCTCTTCCGGCAAATGAGGCCTATGAGAAAGTAAAGTCCGCCACAGCCGCTCTGAAACGTATGGGCGTGAAGTACTTTTCGAAAAGAATTGACACAACTCTGCGGGGCGGCGTGGGAGTTGAGATTGACGCCATGATGGATGTGGTGGGAGACGATGCGGTAGCTGTCGTGGTTCCTGCCATGCCTCAGTCCCGGAGAATTCTGGTAGGAGGGTATTCCGTAATCGACGGCGTGGCGCTGATCAATACGCCGGTGGCTCAGGATGTGAGGACACCGGTTAAGGAGAACTATATTCCCAGACTTCTCGGACAGCAGACCAGAAGAAATGTGAACCTTGTAACACTTGACGAAGTTCTGGAAGGAGAAGAAGCCATCAGGGACGCTCTTGAAGCGGCAAGAGAGGCCGGCGGTGAAGTAATTATTGTAGATGCTATTACGATAGAAGATGTAGAAGAAATCGCGAAGGCCTGCATTGAACTCAAGTGGAATGTGATTGCGGTAGATCCCGGTCCATTTACATCCAAACTGGCGTATTACAGAGATCTGATCGGACAGGAAGAACCGAATATTCCGCCGGAAGCAGAGGAAGACGGCAGGACCGTGCTGATTGCGGCAGGAAGCGCGACACCGGTTACAAAGAAGCAGATGGAAGTCCTCTGTGAAGATCCAAGACATGTGCGGATCAGTGTGGATCCGGTGGCTCTGATTGAGGGCGGCGATGCCGCGCTGGATGAGGCGTTCCGGGCGGTACATAAGGCAGAGGATCTGCTGAATTCAGAAAATCCTCCCAGAGCGATTCTCTTTGAGACGGCTCTTCACGGAGAACTTCTGAATCTGGCTGAAGAGGACAGCAAGCGGCACTATGCGGAGGGCATGAGCGCAGACAGGATTAACGCCGGACTGGGTACAATTATTTCTCAGCTGTTGGAACTCTGCGGCAGGGAAAAAGTAGCGGGGCTTTATACAACGGGCGGTGACACAATGGTAAATGTGTGCTACCAGCTTGGCGTAGAGTGCATAGAAGTAATGGATTATGTAATCCCTCAGACCGACATAGGAAGACTTGTGGGAAGTTATGACGGACTTCCGATTGTGGGGAAAGGAGGGCTGACCGGAAATGACAGGACAGCCTGCGACATCGTGGACCGCCTGTTCCGGGAGGCAGCAAGAAAGCAGATGACTGGTTAATGTGATAGAAAGGTTTGGAGGAAGTGAAAAATGAGTGATAAGAAAACGGAAGTGAAAAAACAGTCAGAAGAGAAAAAACAGATGGATCTCGATCTTTTAGGGAAAATGAAAAAAATGCCGGGAGGCCTTGTTATTATCCCTCTTGTACTTGCAGTTCTGATTGCCACATTTTTCCCTCAGGCATATCAGATCGGCGGTTATGTAACCGCGCTGTTCTATGATGGAAATTCCTGTATGATGGGATTTTTCCTGATTGTCTGTGGATCGGCAATTAACATCAAGCAGGTGGGAATGCCGCTTTATAAAGGCGTCGCTCTGACAGGAATTAAATTTCTGCTGGGCGTGATTGTAGGTATGACGGTGAGCGCTCTGTGCGGGCCGGCAGGCTTTTTGGGGATTGCGCCCTTTGTATGGATTGCGACGATTACAAATTCAAACGGCTCTCTGTACATTTCTCTGTCTTCGCAGTTCGGAAATGCTACAGATACAGGCGCGATATCAATTCTGTCGCTGAATGACGGACCGTTCTTTACCCTGGTAGCTCTGGGCGCTACCGGACTTGCGTCAATCCCCTTTGATTCTCTGATCGCAGTACTCGTTCCGCTGCTGATCGGTTTTATCTGGGGTAATCTGGACGCAGGTTTCAGAAGGGCATGCGCGACGGCTCAGCCCATCGTTACCTTTTTTATGACGATTTCTATCGGAGCAAAGACAGATGTCAATACTATCATAACAGCCGGAGCGGCAGGTATCATCCTTGGTCTGATTTCCGCGGCTACAGCAGTGATTTTCTTCTTCGTATTCAATCTGCTTCTGCCGAAGAAAGAGAGAAACGCAATGGGCGCTGCAATCGGAACTACAGCCCTCAATTCAGCCATGACTCCCGCTGCAGTTGCAGAGGCGGATCCGTCCATGGCGCAGTACACGGATATGGCGACTGCCCAGTGCGCAACAGCTTCTGTTGTAACTTTGTTCCTCTGTCCGTTCATTACAGCGTTTTTTGACAAGTGGATGCAGAAGAAACAGAAAGGCATTTACTCACCGGAAGGATGGGCGCGCTATAAAGTAGATCCCAGCGTACCGGCTCCTGCGTCAGAGGCGTAAATAACGGCAGATATGAATGGCGTAAAAGCGGTATCACACAAACGTAAAATAAAACAGAGAAAACAAAAGTAAAACAAAAAATATACATAATTCATTACAAAAAAGTGAAAAAAGTCCTCTGATATGCTACAATAAACCTGTGCATATTAAGGGGACTTTCTTCAAATCGGAGAAAGGAGCTTAGTATGGAAACAATTAAGGTGCAGATGACGAGGAAGTTATTGTTTGATTTTCTTTTATATCACACCTATTCAAAAGCATCCGGCTTTCTTGTGAATATGCTGGGACTGGGCGTGGCTGCCGTGGGAGGCGTTATGCAGGCAATGGGAAAGATAGAGACTGGACAGCTTGCATTGTATCTCCTTGCAGCAGCGGCCTTTCTGCTGTATACGCCTCTGCTGCTCCGGCACAGGGCCAAAACACAGATACAGGTGAATCCGGAATATCGGGATCCGCGGGATTACGTATTTTCGGAGAAGGGGATCTGTGTGGTACAGAATGGAGAGGAGACCCTGTATGACTGGAGCCGGATTGAACGAACTGTCACAACACCCAAAACCATCGGGATTTATTACGGCAAGGACAGGGCATTTATCATTCCGAAAACAGCTTTCGGAGACCGGTTTGTTCCTGTTATGCAGATGGTTGTACAGCATATAGGGCTGAACCGGGTGCGGCTGACACAGTAGTTTATTATCTCCGGAAGGGAAATAAGGGGGCGGCTGTTATGGAAGAGCGCAGACAGGCAATTTTACGGGAACTGGAAGAAAAAGGAAAGGTCCGTGTGGCGGATCTGAGCAAAGAGCTGGGGGTTTCTGAGGTGACCATCCGCAACGATATAAAAAGTATGAGCGCGGAGGGACTTCTGAAGCGGACCCACGGCGGCGCGGTCAGCCTGGAGCAGAATATGGCGAGAAAGTACAGGGCAGAGACGGTTTACCGGCATGTAGAGTGGAAAAAGGCGATTGCGGCCTGTGCCTATGAATACATTGCAGACAGGGATACGATTATTATTGACGATGCTTCCAGCAGTTTTTACCTGGCGCTCCATATTAAAAGTCATCCTGAAAAAAGAGTGGCAGTAGTGACAAATTCTCTCCTGGTTGGAAATGAACTGGCTGGAATCGACCATGTAGAGCTGTACATGATCGGCGGCTATGTGGGCGGACATCTGGCGGCCAGTATGGGTGAGTCCGCAGTGGAGAATATGGAACACTTCCATGTGGACAAAGGTTTTATCGGAGTTCACGGCATTAACTTTGAAGCCGGGCTTACTTCTATTGCCACCCCTCAGATGCAGGTGAAAAAGGCAATTCTTAAAGCGGCAAAAGAGGTGTATGTACTGGCGGACAGCAGTAAATTCGGCGGGGGATATCTTTCTGTCATCTGTCCGATTAATGCGGTTCATAAGATTATAACAGACAGTCATGTCTCAAAAGAAAATATTGCGATCGCAAAGGAAATGAAGGTCCCTCTTGTGATTGCAAAAGAATAAGCCGGAAATATAAGGCAGATATTCAGGGAACAGCGATGTGCTGTTCCTTTTCTTGATTTTAACACTTCTTTTTATAAATTTAATTCTGACTTCACAGAAAATCCATCAAGTTTTTAACAGTATTCCGTTACAATTCTTCCCTGAGTTTAAAGGAAAGGTTTCGGAAATGAAAGAGAAAAAAATAACAAAAGACAGACTTTTACATATGCTGGTCCGGGCGCTGCCCATGATTATTGTCCTGGCTCTTCTGGCGGGAACTGCTCTGTGGATAAACCGGCCGAAGGAAGGAGAGACCGCTGTGGATTCCAGCCGGATGGTCTATGCGCCGGCCAGGGTGACGGCGGTATTATCGGACAATGCGCAGGAGGATTTTGAAAATGCGGAAGGCCGGCGCGTGGGAGACCAGGAACTGGAGATCCGGATTCTTTCCGGAGATCACAAGGATGAAATCATGACGGTAACGAACTATATGAGCGCGCTTTTTAATGTAGACGTGCAGCAGGGAGACCGGATCATTGTGCGGATTATGACCGACGAGGACGGTTCTTACTACGCTTCTGTCTTCAATTATGACAGGGGAATTGTTCTGGGCGGCTTCCTGCTCGTCTTCTTCGTTCTGCTTGCGGCACTGGGCGGAAAGAAGGGACTGGGCGCCCTGGCAGGACTTCTGCTCACTCTGGGCTGTATCTGGTTTATCCTGATCCCCTGCCTGCTCCGGGGCGTCCCTGCGATACCGGTAACCATTGCTGTGTCAGCGGTATCAGCGGCAGCGGGGCTGATCTTCTTAAACGGATATTCGAAGAAAACATTCTGCGCGGTCTGCGGCTGTGTGGGCGGCGTTCTGGTATCGGGAATTGCCGCGGCAGTAGTTGGGACTCTTTCTCCTATGAACGGTTTCAATATGCAGGAGGCGGAAAACCTGATCCTGTACGGGGCGGATGAGGGGCTGAAAGTCAGCGGCCTGATGGTATGCGGTGTTCTGATCTCCGCGCTGGGAGCAGTGATGGATGTGGCCCTTGGCATTGCGTCGTCGGTATGGGAGATGAAGGAACAGAATCCGGATGCTTCCGCAGGCAGCCTGTTCCGCTCGGGTATGCAGATAGGAAAGGATGCGATGGGAACTATGGCGAATACACTGATTCTGGCTTTTGCAGGTTCCTCTCTCAATATGCTGATTCTGGTGCAGACTTATGATATACCATTTCTTCAGCTGATCAATACGGATTCTATTGCTCTGGAAGTGGTACAGAGCGTGGCAGGATCTGTCGGAATTCTGCTGACCGTTCCTCTCGTGGCTTTTATCAGCGCAAGGCTTATGGCGCGCAGGAAAAAAGCGGGAGTTTAATATAGATGGCGTCGGTAATAAAACGGCGCCGCAGCAACACATTTATTTTTCAGAACAGGAGGATGAAGATGAAAAAGAAAGGAAAAGCGGCACTGGGCGCAAGACTGACTGCCCTGTGTATGGCGGTTCTGATGGCCGTGTCCATGCTGCCGGCACAGATGGTTTCGGCGGCAGAGTCTTCCTTCGGGAAGATTGACGCAGAGCAGGATTTTACCACGGGTCGTTATGTTATGGTGACAGATACCGGGTACGCGCCGCAGAAAATTGACGGCACATGGCTGCCGGCAGATAATCTCGGAACAGAGCCCGGAGATATTGTATCAGCTCCGGCAGACGAGACGGTCTGGGAGATTGCAGTTACGGCTGACACCGCTACCATCAAAGATATGGACGGGAAGTTTATTGCGCCGTCAGGCGGCAATAATAATGGAATCACGGCATCCGATACAGAATATCAGTGGAAATGGGAATGCAGGGACGGAAAGTTTACCTTCAGCGGCCAGGGAGAAGATACTGTAGTTCTGGCAAGCAACAGAGGAAGCCAGAATAAATTCCGGGCTTACAAGACTACAACGGTAAGTGGAAACCCCAATGGATATCCTTCAGAATTCACACTGTACAAAGAAGAATCCGGTGGAACATCCGAGGGAACGGTGGCAGCACCCCAGGCGTCTCCTCAGGCAGGAGAAGTGGCTGCGGGAACAGAAATTACGCTGACGACAATCACATCCGGGGCCCGGATTTATTTTACACTGGACGGAAGTGATCCGACGGTTGAGACAAATGAGGCGAGGAAACTCTACAGCGCAGATCATATGCCGGTAATTACGGAGGACTGTACTCTGAAAGCCGCTGCAGTGCTGGAGGGCGTGTACAGTGCGGTTCAGACTCTGCAGTATACTGTTTCTGAGAGCGGAGAAGTTTCCGCTGTACCTGAGGACGGAGATCGGGTCGTGATCTACGCGCCTGCATATAATAAAGCGCTTTCAGCTGAGTACAATGGTTTCTACAACAAAGGCACAGATGTGACAGTAGAGAGCGACGGAGCCCTTTCCGGATATACAGATGCAGATGTCTGGACAGTTGCAGTTAACGAGGACGGGACTTACAGCTTCTCCTATAATGGACAGAATATTGGTATGGGAGACAGCTATTCCAGCATGCCGCTGGGAGAGAAAAATGACAAGTGGGTCCTTGAAGACGCAGGAGAAGGACTTTATTATGTGAAGAATACAGTTCGCGAAGCGTATATGGAGTGGTATGACAGCAACGGGAACTGGAGTGCATACTACAACATTGCAGAGGGCAGTGAGGGAATGTTCGCCCTGAAGTTCTATAAGGTAACAGACGAGCCGGGCAATCCTGATGAGCCGGACGAACCGGGAACAGTGGAAGGCCTTGAGGTGGAGGCGTCTCCGAAGAGCGGCGCCAGTGTAGTGGAAGGTCAGAAGATCACTCTGGAAGCTGCCGACGGCGCAGAGATCTACTATACAATGCATACAGACGGAACAGAGCCGGCAGATCCGGAGGCGGGAAATGCAGAGCAGCTCTACACAGAGCCCCTGGAGATCACGGCCACACCAGAGAAGGATAAGCCGATCATCGTAAAAGCGCTGGCTTATATTCCCCGAAATGGAGATGCGGAAGCACAGACCGGTGAGATCTATACTTTTACATATAAAGCGCCTATGATGATCGAGGACTACGGTCTGTATTTCGGACAGTTACATGCGCATACAAACCTTTCTGACGGAACCGGTACGGTGGAGCAGGCGTTCGAGCACGCGGCCAATGTGGAGAATCTGGATTTCCTTGCACTGACAGACCATTCCAACTCCTTTGAGGGACAGAGCGGACTTCCCAGTGCAGGCACAACCCATCTGGGTGATGAGAATGCCGAGGAAGTAAATGCTTCCTGGAGAGAGGGACGTGAAGGCGCAAGAGCCATCACAGCCCAGGAAGGCGATTTTGTAGGAATCTACGGATTTGAGATGACATGGTCCGGCGGAGCACCGGGACATATCAATACATTTAATTCTGAAGGATTTGAAAACAGAAATGCGGAGCCTTACAGAAAAGGCGACAACTATGAAGTGCTGGAAGCTTACTATAATACCCTGAATGAAAATCCGGAGACCATCTCCCAGTTCAACCATCCGGGAGATACATTCGGTGATTTCATGGATTTCGCCCTCTATGATCCGGTCATTGACAATCAGATGACGCTGATCGAGGTGGGAAACGGCGAGGGAGCCATCGGAAGCTCGGGATATTTCCCGTCCTACAGCTATTACACAAGAGCTCTTGACAAGGGATGGCATGTGGCGCCGACCAACAATCAGGACAACCACAAAGGCAACTGGGGTGATTCCAACACGGCGAGAAGTGTTGTGCTCTCTGATGGACTTTCTGAGGATGCGATTTACGACGCAATGAAGAATTACCGCGTATATGCCACAGAGGACAATGATCTGTCTATCCTGTATTCCCTGAACGGAAATGCAATGGGCTCAATCCTTGACGAGCAGGACGAGATCAATATAAAGGCGGAAATATCCGATCCGACAGACACCAGCGGAGAGACTAAAGTAGAGGTTATCGTAAACGGAGGACAGACGCTGGCGGAGAAGACATTTACCGGCGGCAGCGCGACGGTGGAATTTAATAATCTTTCCACAGGATACGGATATTATTACCTGAGAATTACCCAGGCCGACAAGCAGATCGCGGTGACCGCGCCGGTGTGGACGGGAGAGAGTGTAAACGCGGGAATCTCCAATACGTCCAGCGACGTGGCTATGCCGATCCGGGGAGACGAGATCAATATCTCCAGCCAGATCTTCAATAATCTGAGTGATGATATGACAGTAACATCACTGACTTACACTATGGAAGGACAGACAGAGCCGTTCCACATAGCGGATGTATCACAGATCGGTGATAACGGTGTGATCAGCGCGAGAGGCTCCTTTGCGTATTCTTTCCCGTACACAGCGGATCAGGCAGGCGGATTCAATATCAACGCCGAAATGAAAGCCCTGATCGGGGGAGAAGAATATACCTTTACGGATGTGCTCAAGCTGAGCGTTTCCGACCCGTCCATTGCCACAAAAGTGCTGATAGACGGAACGCATTACAATGACTATGTAAACGGATACTATTCCGGAAATATGACCAACTTTATCAATATGGGAACTTCGGACAATATCCAGGTGAAGATCGTACAGCCGGGCGAGAAAGTAACTTCGGAGATGCTGCAGGATGTATCTCTTTTCGTGATCTCCGCGCCGCTGAAATATACAAGCGATTATACCGGAGAGGCACAGCCCAGTGTATTCGAGGATGAATTTGTAAATGTAGTCAGCGATTATGTAAATGGCGGCGGAACCGTTGTAGTATGCGGCCTGGCAGATTATCAGGACGCCAACAGCGGACTGCCTTATACATCTTGCGAGCAGGCAAATAAACTGCTGGAAGGCATGGGATCCACCATGCGGATCAATGACGATGAGCTGATCGATCAGGATGAAAACGGCGGACAGCCGTACAGACTGTATTTTGACGATTTTAATTATGACAGCACGGATCCGGCAGTCCAGAGCATCCTGGAAGGCGTGGCGGAATCAGGACTTACTTACAGCTCCTACTCCGGATGTTCTGTCAGTGTAGGAGAGGGTGAAGCAATCGTATACGGACATGATACGACTTATTCAATCAACAGCAAGGCTCCGGCTCAGGGGCATGACAAACCGGTACTGAGCTACAGCGCACCCTACGATGCGTCCACGGCGGTTGTGCCGAAGGGTGAAGTTGTATCCATGGCTACAGAGGCGGTAGGCAGCGGACGTGTCTATGCGTGCGGCACTGTATTCTGCTCCAACTTTGAAGTGTCAGCGGAAGATCAGGTATCCTACGCAAACGGCATCATGGCGCAGAATCTCCTGAGTGATGTAAAAGTCGAACCTGAGATCAGCACCATTCAGGAGGCGCGTGCAGGTGAGGACGGAGAAGTGTTCACTGTAATCGGAACTGTGGCAAACGGAACAGCCGAGAGCGGAAACGCATTCTTTAACACCATCTACATTCAGGACGATGAAGGCAACGGAATCAACGTATTCCCGATTGACGACAGCAATATCCGCCGCGGAGATCAGGTACTGGTGACCGGATCTGTAAGCGAGTACATCGGGGACAAGCAGCTGTCAGCCATTTCCGTGACTGTACTGGAAGGAAGCAAGGACGTAGTGATTACGGACGTGACGACAAAAGAAGCAAATGACTATGACACTAACTTCGGAAAACTTGTGCGGGTGAAAGGAAAGGTTGTTGACTTTACACTTGCTGGAGGCATAGTAGAGAGTATTACGGTCCAGGATGACAGCGGCGAGAGCTGCCGGGTATTCATCGACGGCTATATCGGATATTCCGATGAGATGTCACAGGCTCTGGAAGAGTTCGTACAGGACGGAGCTTATATCAGCGCTGTAGGATTTGTTTCCCATGACGCGGAGGGCAACCGTCTGAGAGTACGTGACCGCTCCGAGATCCTTCCGGCAGAAGAAGAACAGCAGCCGTCACCGGGCGGAGATGAGAATCAGCCGGGCGGCAGCGAACGTCCGGACGGAGAAGATCCTGCAGGAAATAACGGACAGCCGGATGGCAGCGTGCAGGATGTAAACGACAGCCAGAATGCGGATCCGCAGAACAACACACAGAATAATCAGAGCGCGGATTCCGGAAAAGCAGCTCAGACAGGGGATACGACTCCTGTAGGACTGTGGATTGCCGTTGCTGTAATGGCGGCGATGGCAGCAGGAGCTTCCGCGGTGGTTACGGTCAGAAAGAAAAGAAAATAAATTCTGCGGCATGGTAAGAACATAGCAGAATGATGGAAAAGGCGGCAGGCCGGGAACAGATCAGAAGTTCCCGGCCTGCCGTTTCCGGAGGCGGCCTGCTTTTCCGCGGAGTCACAGAAAAATATCCATTAATGGATATAAAAGGACAAAATCATATCTTGAAATATCCATATATTATTATATAATAGTAAAAAAAGGAGAAAGGAGCGCGGAATATGGATATTTCTGATTTGAAAAGGATGAAAAAAGAAGCAGGGCTTACCAATGCCGATATTGCCGGACTCTCAGGGATTCCGGTGAGTACGGTCAATAAGATCTTTTCCGGAGCCACGAAAAACCCCCGCTACGCTACACTTCTGGCGATTGAGCAGGTGCTTGCAACAAAGGAAAAGATACCGTTTACCTACGACAGTCTGAAAGAAGAGCCGACCATTATACGGGAAGAAACAGCGCCGTATATGTATTCAGCCAGAGAATATGATGTGAAAGATATTGAAAATCTGTCTGAATGGGCAAGGGCTGAGCTGATTAATGGAAAGCTGTATATGCTGTCAGCTCCGAACCGGCTTCATCAGTATTTTGTGAAAGGCCTGGTTTTTGAAATTGAGAGTTTTATCAGAAAGAATAAGGGCAAATGCCATGTCTATGCCTCACCGTTTGACGTACGGCTTTTCGGAGATGCCTCCACGATTGTCCAGCCGGATATTCTTGTTGTCTGCAACCGGGATATTCTGACGGAAAAAGGCTGCTCCGGCGCGCCGGACTGGGTGATTGAGATTGTATCCCGAAGCAATTCCTCCCATGATTATGTACGCAAACTTATGCAGTATCAGAAGGCGGGAGTAAGAGAGTACTGGATTGTGGATCCTTTTCAGGAGCTGATCTCTGTGTTTAATTTTGAAGACGCCGGAAAGAGCGCGCAGTACGGCTACAGCGAGGCTGTGCCCTCCGGTGTGCTGGAGGGACTGAGGATCTGTTTCGGAGAAGTGATAGAAGGATATTAAATACTGCTTTGAAGCAAAATACCGGTATCATTACTTGTAAAATGCGTATAAAAGCACATATAATATATACAGTGCAGAGAATATGCCGGCAGTATATCTGATCTTAGGGAGACGGACATGCCGGTGAAGAAGGAGTGATGAGAGTATGAGATGTCAGTTTTGTGGAAAAGAGATACCGGACGATTCTGCATTCTGTCCGGAATGCGGAAATGTCCAGAACAGAGAGCAGGAGCCGGATCAGAGCGGGGAAATGCAGCTGTTCTGCGAGAACTGCGGCGCCAGGATTCAGCCCGGGGATACGTTCTGTACCGTCTGCGGCCGGAGGACGAAAAATACGGGATTCCGAACCGGATACGGACAGCAGGGACCGGGTTACGGAGAGCAGCCCTATGAGCCGTATGGTCAGGATTATCCGGGAAACGGCGGAAATGACAGCGCGCCATATAATAATGGTGATTTTGGCAGTACATACGGAAATGGTGCATATGAAGATGAATTTTATGGGAATGAGCCATATGATGAAGATCCTTTCGGAGAGGATCCGGATGAAGGGAAAAAAGGAAGCAGGGCGCCTCTGATTATTGCTATTGTTGCGGTTTGCGTCGTTCTGATTGCTGCGATAGCCATTGCGGTCAAGATATTTATATTTGACAGGAATGGGGATAATAATGAGGATGCAAGGTCCGCGGCCGTTCAGGATGACGGAGAGTCGGGAACAGACGGCGACAGTGTGGAAAGTGAGGAAAATCATCCGGATGCGGACGTTGATCTGACAGAGGAAGACTATCAGACTCTGACCGGCGAGATCAGGGACAGCTCTGATGAGGAGAAGAGGCTGGAACTTGACGAGGAAATCAGCATTTACGGACGGGACAGCCAGAACGGGGAAGAAGTTATGATGGAGAATGCGGATTACGCGGTAATTGATGAAAGTCTTCTCCCGGAGGGGATGATGGATGACGCGGTATATGAAACGGTATCCATGTCGGGAGAAATGACAGTCAGAGACGGCGTTCTTTACATCAGAGCAGATGCGGTTGAGGACAGTTCGGGAGAAGACCTGATTGCTGCTTATCAGGAAAAACAGGATGCGGAAGAAGGCGGCATTCACCGGTATGAGCTGATTGTCAAAGACTGCACATGGCAGGAAGCTTTTGAAGAATGCCAGGATAAAGGAGGATATCTTGCAAGGATCAACAGCCCGGAAGAAATGGAATACATTATAGACCAGATGTTTGACGAAGGCCTTGACGGAACCAATTTCTTCCTTGGAGGAAGACGGAATACGGACTCGAGAGAGTATTTCTGGGTAGATGAAGACAATCAGTGTTATGGACAGAAGCTGAATGACAGCAGTTACTCCTGCTATGATTACTGGATGATCGGAGAACCGAGCTTCCAGGACGGAGACATACAGGAATGCTACATGAATCTGTTCTATTATGAAGAAGAGGGAAGAACAGTGATCAATGATGTGCCAAATGATGTGATTTCTGTTGTCCCATATTATTCCGGAAAAGTGGGATATATATGTGAATATGAAGATTAAGCGCTGCGGTTTGGCCTATATCGGATGAAATAAACAGATTACCCGCGGATTTCTGTCGGACAGACGGAAATCCGCGGGTAATCTGTTTATTTCATCACAGCCTGCAGTTATGGCTGCGGACGAAGTATTATACAGCAGTCTGGTCCGCTGTATTCAGTCGGCGGTAAATGTCATAGATAAGAGCTCATCTCCGGAAGAATTTACATAACGGACGACAACAGCCGGATTTTCAACATCAGCGATTGCAGGCAGCATAGCCGCAATACCTTCATAGACGTCAGATTCGGCTTCCAGACTGGCTCTGACAGTATCAATATCAACTACTTCGGCAACTGCGTCATTTTCGATTACGAAATTGTAGACGAGAGTGTCTCCCTCGGCAAGGATCTCGGCACGTATGCCTGTTCCTTCCAGTTCGGTATTGTATGAGTCAATCTGATCTTTCAGAATATCAGAGTCTATAAATTCTTCGAGTGTATTGTAGGCGCTGAAACTGCCGGAATCATCTGTATCCAGACCGCCGGAATCAATAATGTCTTCGTCTGGTACGATCTCATCGCTTATATCGGCGTCCGGAGTGTCCGGTTCCCCGGCATCTTCATTGTTTGCAGCAGACTGCTCTTCGGTCCGTATTTCATTAAGACGATCGATTATGAGAAATTTTACCGCTGCGCCGGCTCCGCCCAGAGCAATAACACAGATAAGTACAATCGCAATGATCAGGCCGGTTTTGCTGCCTTTTCCGGATGAACGGGGCGCCGGCGATGACGCGGAATATGCAGGAGGTGTCTGTGCTGCTTCCGCTGTATAAAAAAAGTCCGGCTGTATATTCCCGGTTGTAGTGCCGCGGCCTCCGGCTGCATTGCTTTTGGTGACGGGTTTTCCGCAGTTCGCGCAGAATGAGCGGCCGGGTTCCAGCTTTGCGCCGCAGTTGTCACAGAATTTTTTTACGGGTCCGGTGCTTTCATGTGCCGGAGATGTATCACGTTTTTTTCCGCAATTCGGACAGAATGAGGAATTGTCCGGGATTTCACTGTTACAGTACTGGCATTTCATATTCTTGCTCCTTTTTATTTTATCGTTAATTTGAAGAAAAAGCTGCTCTCAGACTGATAGTCAGATGCTGAGGCAGCTTTTGGGCATTTTTATTCGGCCGGGAATTCCCTGGAAGTAATTTCGGTACCGGTATTATCCAGATAGCGTACTACAACAGCAGGATTTTCTATTCCTTCTACAGCGTCCGGAAGTGAAGCGGCAACGCCTGCAAAGATATCTGCCTGTTCTTCCAGGCTGCTGTCAAGGCTCTCTTTAAGAACGCTCATGTCGACTGATGAAGTAAGAGAGTCGTCCACAAGAGTATAGCTGTAAACGAGTTTATCACCTTCTGCGGTAATTTCACAGGAAATACCGGACTCTTCCAGCGCTGCAACCTGTTCTTCGAGTTGCTCCTGCATAATACTGGAGTTTATAAAATCATCAAGTGTATTGAATTTTCCATTCTCATTCAGACCGGGAAGATCATAATCTTCATCCCCTGAGGTGTCGGCATTCTCGTCGGAAGTATCCTCTTCCGGTGTTGTTTCTTCTGCTTCCGTTTTATCTTTTGTGTCATCGGAATTACCGGAACCGCAGGCAGTCATGGCAGCGGCCAGCATAAACGCGCATAAAAGCAGAAGACCTTTTCTTAATAAGTTTTTCATAGTGTTTTTCCTCCTTTTTTCCTGACAACATTGTGACATATCTGCCGGTATAAGTCAACTGTGATAAAAAGTTTGTAAAATTTAAGAATATAACAGACATTCCGCAGATAAACGGCGCGGTCTGAGCGGTTATATTTTATGTTTGGCTCTGGCTGCCGGCGCCGATCAGTGTACGCCGGATTTCAGATTCTATTTTAAGCAGCTCCTGTTCAGCGGCA
>DWZZ01000157.1 GCA_019117305.1 Candidatus Mediterraneibacter merdigallinarum
TGATACGGATTACAGCTTTATTGAGAAACTGCTTCCATGGTCATACCAGTTGCCTGAGATCTGCCGGAGCAAGTCAAAAACAACCAATCTGTGAACATGGCCGCCGGAAACGGCGGTCAAAAAATGAGCCAGTACTCATGGTTTACCGTGTACATGGTTTGTAACGCATTTGCAACAAATTTCCGTATAACCCCTTGATTTTCTGCCATTTTCGGTTACCTAAACGTTAATCAAATCGTATACGTACGATCACAAAGAATTCTTATCCCGGAAGCTTTGGCTTCCGGGATTTTTCAAACAAATCTGAAATCATTTCATACATATGCAGGCAGTTTGGGTAACAGATGAACTGCCGGTACGGTCCTGTAATCAGAAAGTCCAAATTCAACCGTAAGAATCGTGGCAGGGATACGGTTCAGATACCAGAAATTCCGATTTTAACCGTAAGAATCGTGGCGGGGGTACGGTTCAGATACCAGAAAATTAAAAATCAACCGTAAGAATCGGGGAAAAGATACGGTTCAGATACTAGTAATCCTGATTTTAACCGTATAATACAAGAAAAGACCACGGTTTTACAGTCTATAAATCAATTCATAACCGTAAATCAATATAAATTCCAGAATTTATTATTTTAAGTTACTTTATAACAAGACAAAGTTACTCTATAACAGGACAGTGTCTGTTGTTTCGGACATGTTTTATTCAGAAATTTAAAAGTAGAAAGGGAAATCATATGGCAGGTCTCAGAGAGATGTTATTACAGGAACAGAACAGACTGGAGAAGATACTTCAGAATACTTCAGAACAACTGAAAGATGCTCCGCCGGGGAAACTGCGTCTGTCCAGCAGTAACAAATGTGTTCAGTATTATTACTGTGCGCCGGGAGGGAGAAAAAACGGGGAGTATCTTCCGAGAGAGAAGGAGAAACTGGCGTACAGACTGGCCCAGAAATCTTATGATGAAAAGATAATGAAACTTGCTGAAAAAAGGTTGTCCCAGATCAGAAGGATTACAAAAGATTATGACGAGGAAGAAATTGAAAAAATTTTCCTGGCCGAACATCCTGAAAGACAGAAACTGATTGAGCCGGCTGAACCTGTCTGGAAACAGCAATTAAGCAAGTGGGCTGCTGAAGATTACAAGAGAAAAGATTTTCAGGAAGATATGCCTGTTATATTAACTGAGAAGGGCGAACGGGTGCGTTCAAAATCGGAAAAAATCCTTGCGGACTATTTTCACCGGAACGGTATTTTATACAAATATGAATGTCCCTTGTATTTAAAACGTTTTGGCATAGTTCATCCGGATTTCACTTTTCTTTCCAGAAAGACAAAACAGGAAATCTACTGGGAGCATGACGGCAGAATGGATGACCCGGTATATGCACAGAACGCAGTGAGAAAAATACAGGCATATGAAGAAAATGGTATCTATCCAGGAGAGCGTCTGATTCTTACATTTGAGACGGGGAAAATTGTTCTGGACACCAGGACGATAGAAAGACTTGCTTACAGATATTTACTGTAGAGTACAGAAGCCCACAAAAGGCCGCAGAACATCCAAAAGATTACAGAAGATCAAAATGCGTTCCTTGCGTGGAAGCAATTCCCCGCACAGGGGGAATGCCTTGTTTTGTGTGCGGACTGGCGTCGTAAGTCCATTAAAGGGGGTGTCCTTCACCTTTTGGTTATCAAAATATTAATAAAATCGTATGCGTACAATCCCATAGAATCCTATCCCGGAAACGCTGGCTTCCGAGATTTTTCAAACAAACCTGAAATTAATTCATACTTATGCAGGCGGTTTTGGCAACAGATGAACTGTCGGCACGGTTCGATAGCCAGATAAACAATTTCTAACCGTAAGAATCAGGAGAAGAGTACGGTTCAGATACCAGAAACTTCAAATTCAAGCGTAAGAATTGTGGTGGGGTACGGCTCACATATCAGAAAGTCCAAATTCAACCGTAAGAATCGGGAAAAGGATACGGTTCAGATACCAGAAACTCGGATTTCAACCGTAAGAATCAGGATAAAGATACGGTTCAAATATCAGAAATTCTAATTTTAACCGTATAAGGCAAGTAAAGGCTACGGTTCTACAGCCCGAAAATCAATTCACAACCGTAAATCAATATAAATTCCAGAATGTATTTTTTTAAGTCGCTTTATAGCAGGACAGAGTGGAGAAGACAGGCAGAAGATCAAACAGGGCGGCCCCGAGCCGAAACACTCCTTTCAGCCTGGAAACCGCCTTGTTCTGATTCCGATTGTGATATTGATTTATCTGGAACAGCGGAAGAGAAGTTCTTCCCATCTTCTGTCCACTTCTTTCTGGAATGCTTCCAGAAGATATTCATTTCCCTTCTTAAACAGATGTTTGAATCTGCCCTGTGGTCTTAAAAATTCTTCGATGGGTTTCTTGTGCTTCGGCTCATAGTTCAGGATCCATTTGCCTTCCACCACTTCAAAGAGAGGCCAGTAGCAGGTCTCTACGCCAAGTTTGCAGATTTCCATAATATCCGGTGTATTGTACCGCCATCCACGGGGACAGGGCGCCATAATATTCAGGAATGCCGCTCCGGGTGTGTAGATTGCTTTTTCTGCCTTGATATGCAGGTCTTTAAAGTTCTGTACAAAGGTAGTCTGAGCCACATAGGGAATGTCATGGGCTGCTATAACGGATGCCAGATCCTTCCGGTTCTGAGGCTTGCCGTTGCTCTGGGAGCCTACCGGTGTGGTTGTGGTATCCGCATACATGGGAGTGGCGGATGAACGCTGGATTCCGGTGTTCATATAAGCTCCGTTGTCGTAACATACATAGACCATGTCATGGTTCCGTTCCATGGCGCCGGAAAGGGACTGGAGACCGATATCGTAGGTTCCGCCGTCACCGCCGAAGGTGATGAATTTGTATGTGGCGTCCAGTTTGCCTTTTCGTTTCAGCGCCTTGTATGCGCCTTCCACGCCGCTTAAGGTTGAGCCTGCGTTTTCAAAGGCATTGTGTATGTAGCTGTCCTGCCAGGAAGTATAAGGATAGGTAAATGTTGACACCTCCAGACATCCGGTGGCATTTCCGATCACTGCCTTATCTCCTTCGTGAAGTCCGCGGAGCACGTTGCGTACTGCAATGGTTCCGCCGCATCCTGCACACATTCTGTGGCCCGGAGCCAGACGCTCCGGTTTATTCATTGTTTCTTTAAAATTATAAGCCATTTTCTGCGTCCCTCCTTACTCTCTGAGTCCCATATAGCGATAAGTCTCGCCGGCGTCATTCTGATCAATCATTGTCTGCAGATCCTCAAATACCTGCTCCATATCTTCCACGCGCACATCCCGTCCGCCAAGTCCGTATATGATATTGGCTGCCAGAGCTGTGCTTCTTGCACGGAAAAGGGCTGCCATCACATCCGCGCCCAACGGGCCGCCGTGGTTGGAGTAGCCTTCCGCGCGATCCATAACAGCCACCGCTTTTACATTTTTGAGAGCTTCCGCGATTGCATCTGCCGGGAATGGACGGTAGAGACGGATTTTCAGAAGTCCGACTTTTTCTCCCTTTTCCCGCAGACGGTCAATAGCGTCCTTTGTAGTTCCCGCCGCCGAACCGATCATTACAACAGCCCGTTCCGCGTCCTCCAGCCGGTATGCCTCAAAAAGGCCGTATTCCCTGCCGGATAATTCTGCAAATTCTTTTGCTATATCCAGGACCACCTGCTCTACATGCCGCATGCCTTCGGCCTGATTTCTTTTTGCCTCCATATAATAATCAGTTACGGAGTAGGGGCCTACTGCCATGGGGCAGTCCGGATTCAGCAGATAGTTTTCAGGCTTGTATTCACCGACGAAAGACCGGACTTCCTCGTCTTCCAGAAGTTCGATATTTTCTACTGCGTGGCTGGTAATAAATCCGTCCTGGCAGATCATGATGGGCAGTTTTACATCCTTATGCTCAGAGATCCGGAATGCCTGGACCATATTGTCGTAGGCTTCCTGATTATTTTCTGCGTACATCTGAATCCATCCGGAATCTCTGGCTCCCATGCTGTCCGAATGATCGCAGTTGATATTGATCGGCCCGGACAGGGCGCGGTTTACCAGTGCCAGCGCCAGGGGCAGCCGGTTGGAAGCGGCAATGTAAAGCTCCTCCCACATAAATGCAAGTCCGCAGGATGATGTGGCGGTCAGCGCCCGGGCGCCTGCGGCCGACGCGCCGATGGCCGCGCTCATGGAACTGTGCTCGCTTTCTACGGGAATAAACTCTGTATCTACCTTCCCATTTGCCACGAAGGAGGCAAAATACTGCGGAATCTCTGTGGACGGAGTGATGGGAAACGCCGGAAATACATCCGGGTTAATCTGACGAAGCGCTTCCGCTACGGCTTCATTTCCTGATAAACGATCTCTTCTTGCCATTTTAATTCACCCCTTCCATAGTAATTGCCCCGAAGGGACATGCTTTTACACAGATGCCGCATCCTTTGCAGTGATCATAGTCAAATTCTGCTCTTTTTTTGTCCTGAACAGGAATGCAGCTGTCCGGACATACAGGAACGCAGAGCAGACACTGTCTGCAGTTTTCCTCAATAAATACCGGTTTAACACTGCTCCATTCTCCGGTATTAAATTCCGCGGAAGTTCCCGCTCCGGCAATGATCATACCTTCTGTCAGATCCTGCCATTTTGCTTTTAATCCAAGTTTACTGATGTCTGTTGCCATTAGTGCACCTCCTCAAACGCCATTTCAAGGGCTTTCATATTGCCTTCGATTACTTCCGGCTTATTTGCGAATTTGTGGTGAAAAGAAGCTCTCATTTCCCGGAGAAATGTATCTTTGTCCATAATCTGAGCTACCTTTACGATTGCCGCGAGAAGCGGTGTGTTCGGGAAATATTTCCCCAGAGCCGCCATGGAAATTTTCCTTGCGTCGATGGTATACACAGCACCTTTGTAGCCCTTCAGGTGCGGGATGATTTCTTCCTTCGGGCGTTCTGTATTGATCAGAATCGCTCCGTCTTCTTTCAGACCGCTGGTTACGTCTACTGTTTCCAGCAGAGACTCATCTACAACGACAACATACCGGGGATCATAGATATTGGAATGGGCGCGGATCACTGTGTCGCTGATCCGGTTATAGGCGGTAATCGGCGCTCCCATACGCTCCGGACCATATTCCGGAAATCCCTGTACATATTTGCCTGTCTGAAATGCCACGTCCGCAAGGAGCAGAGCAGCAGTTTTGGCGCCCTGGCCGCCCCGGCCATGCCATCTGATTTCTGTGTGGTTACTCATGTTCCTTCATCCTTTCTTTGTTGATTCATATGCCGGCTTTTTGTATTTCCCTGCGAAAAGAAAAAAGGCCTGTCCCCGAATAGGGACGGACCTTGAAAATTCCGCAACCACCCTGTTTCACAAAACAAGTATGAATACTGCGCACCAGCATACGCGGTTTCTGTAACGGGAAACGCCCGTGGAAACTTACAAATCAGTCTTCAGTTTCCATCCTCAGAGATGATTTTCAGAATCGGCCTTCCGCTGTCTTTCACCACCGGCAGCTCTCTGCAGGTAAGAATCCGGTTCTTACTCCTTCTCATCATAGAATTTAACTTACAGAGTGCAATCTGTTTTCTGATTATAGAAATTTTATCTTATATATTCTCAAATGTCAACACAGTAAATTTACGGATATTTACTACAGTAAAAAATAATTAACTGATTTGAGGCATGCATTTTATTATGGCGCCGGAAGAAAGTATTGCGCGATACAGAAAAATGTGGAATAATTTTCTGAAGGAAAGAGGAAACGCCAATGCAGATCATGAATTTATTATTGAAAAACTCTGCATATGTATCACATATGATGTTCAGAGCAGGGGAGCCGTTCAGTATTAGCAGTATTAATCTTATAATGGAAGCATTTCAGCTGTCTGAAATGAAAGTAGAGGAAATTGTATTCACATACGGAATTGAATGCGACAGGCCGGAAAAACAAAGGTTTTCCGATTATGAAGAATATAACCGACAGAATGATGCGGTGATTTCTCTGGATAAAGTGAGTGTAATCGGTTTTAGCCTGTATATGCCGGAGTCGGTCAAATGTAATGTCAGGATAGAACCGGAAAAAGATTCTGTCAGCTTTATTTTTATGGGAAAAAACAGAGAAAAAATAAAATCCGGAATGCAGCAGTATACAGAAAAGTTCAGAAAGATTCTTGAGAATGCGGAAGGAATCGTATTTGACGGCAAAGCCGGAGTGGACGGAAGATGACAGGCTGATTTTATATAGCGCTTTTTGGTAAGTCTATTACTGAGAAGCGTTTTTTATTTCAGTGAATTATGAACCTGTTTTCCGGTTATTACAATATATTGATGAAGGGATAAAACAATCCCTGCTCCAAAAGACGTCTTACAGGAGAAAGTTTATGACAGATATTGAACTGGAACAGTTTATAACAGAATATGGTGGGGATATTTATTCTTTCTGCTGCTGTCTGACCGGCAGCAGGCAGGAAGCGGACGATCTGTACCAGGAAACGTTTCTGAGGGCGATTGAGAAGAAACAGATTCTTGACGCAGAGGGAAATCCAAAGAGTTATCTGCTGTCCGTGGCAATCCGGCTGTGGAAAAATCAGCGGCGGAAAAGAGCCTGGCGGAAACGGATTGCCGGTATGGATGAGACTGGAAATGAAATGGCCGGGACTGATCTGCAGGCCGGCTCAGAAAGTTCACCGGAACATCAGGCGGTCAGAAAAGAAATGCAGACTGCGGTCAGAAATGCAGTGGACAGACTTCCGGATAAAATGAAAGTGACGGTGCTGCTTTATTACATGGAAGAAAGAAGCGTGGAACAGATTGCGGATATACTGCGTATTCCCTGTGGAACAGTAAAGAGCAGGCTGCATCAGGCCAGAAAGATTTTGGAAAAAGAATTGGAGTATGTGTTAAATGAGTGACAGATTTGATCAGATTTTAAAACAGGCTCTCGCTCCGGACCAGACACCAGATCTGCGGCTGAACCAGAAGATTCTGAATCAGGTAAAGGAGAGGGAAGAAATGAAGAAAAGAAGAAAATGGGTTCCCGGAATTGTGTTTTCTTTTGTACTAGTGCTGGCGGCGGGATCCGGAGTGGCCTATGCGGCTTACAGACTGCTGACGCCGGAACAGACAGCGGAAAGGACGGGAGATGAGAAACTGGCACAGGCATTTTCGGGAGAGGATGCAGTGGATATTAATGAGACACAGCGTTTTTCAGAATACGATGTGACGCTGATGGGAATTGCCTCGGGAAAGGATATCTCGCAACACCTTACGGAGAAGAACGGAGAGATTCTGAATGACCGGACTTATATTGTGACCGCAGTTGCCAGGACAGACGGCGCTTCCATGCCGGAAAATGTGGCGGATGAAGCTTACGGAGATATGCGTTTTTTTGTATCTCCGCTGATTCAGGGATGTAATCCGGCTCAGGTCAACGTTATCACAATGGATGGCGTGTATACGGAATTTATACAGGATGATGTGCTGTATCGTCTGACCGAATGCAGCAATATAGAAATGTTTGCCGACAGAACAGTTTACCTCTGTGTGTCTGACGAAACTTACTATAATGAGGACGCATATAACTATGATGAGGCGACAGGAGAGATCAGCAGGGCAGAAGATTATAAAGGTGTGAATGCGCTTTTTGAGCTTCCGCTGGATCCGGCCCTGGCTGATCCGGAAGCCGCGGAGGAATATCTGGCGCCTCTGACCGGAGAGGGTGAAGATGCTTCGGAAGAGGACACATATCTTCTGGGCAGCAAAGAAGCGGATGAATTTATGGAAAGAGTGACGCCGGAAAATATCGACCAGTATGCAGAGAGGATAGAAGATTCGGTTCAGACATTCGGAGCGGATGAGGATAATCTGATGTATAAATATACAATGGAGGATGGGGAACATATCGCCAGATACATTGAGCGGGCAAGAGAGTTTCCGGATGGAAAGCCGGGTATGTCTGAACGGATTGCATATTTCCATGATGAAGGCGGCGTTGAATCACTGAAAATGACGACTCTTACGCTGAATACAGACGGCACGGTTACCGCCGCAGTGTACATTCCGAAATAGGAGAGGTGCAGGATCACGGAAAAAATTATACAGAAACAGAATGGCAAAAAAAGTCCTGGAAGAAGGGGGCGCGGCAGATGCTGCGTCCCCTTCTTCTTGTCGGCCAGGGGGCTGTTTTCAAAGGAGTGACTGCTCCATAGAGGAATTCCCATCTATTTTGCAGCAGCCTTCCTGGTTTTCCTGAAAATCTTTAGAATATCTTTTGATTCTTATAAAACCTCCCTTTAGATTTCCGTTTTATCATGATAACAGTTGAGGAGGTACGAAAGATGGATATACAGGAACTGACAGAATATTTCTTGAAATACGGAGCTTTTTTTATTTATCTGATCGTATTTCTTGAATATCTCAATCTGCCGGGATTCCCGGCGGGGCTAATCATGCCCCTGTCCGGAATCTGGGCGGCTAGAGGCGAGATCAGTTTTCCACTGGTTATGCTTCTTACACTGGCAGCGGGGCTGACAGGCAGCTGGCTGCTTTACTTCCTGGGCCGGCTGGGCGGTCCGAAGGTGATGGAATTTTATTTCAGAAAATTTCCGAAGCACCAGGCGGCCGTAGAAGAAAAGATGGAATATTTAAGAAAAAAGGGGAGTATCGGAGTTTTTATAAGCAAACTCATTCCGGTAGCAAGAACACTCATTTCCATCCCTGCAGGAATGATAAAAATGGACTTCAGGAAATATACCATCAGTTCCGCCGGAGGAGTATTTTTGTGGAACCTGGCCTTTGTAGGCGCCGGATATTTCTTTGGTGAACCAGCGATCACATTTTTTACCCGGGGAATTTAGATTGAAAACAACAGCCTGAACGGGCAGGCTTGCGCAGACAGAGAAAATGCTCTACAATCGTGGAGGAAAGACAATAAAATGAATTGTCAGAAAAATCAGCGAAAAGGGGAGGCAGCCTTTTCCAAAGGGGTCTGTCCCCTTTGGGGGGGACTGTCTGAAAAAGGAGAAGTTATGGAAACGAATCACGTTTTAATTGTAGAAGACGACAAGGAGATCAGAGAGGGAGTTCAGATCTACCTGCAGAGTCAGGGATATAAGGTGTTTCAGGCCGCTGACGGCGTGGAGGGACTGGAGATTATTGAAAGAGAGGAGATCCACCTGGCGATTGTGGATATTATGATGCCCCGGATGGACGGCATAAGGATGACGATGAAACTGAGAGAAAAGTATGATTTCCCGGTAATTATGCTTTCTGCAAAATCAGAGGAGGTGGATAAGATTACGGGACTGAATATCGGGGCGGACGACTATGTAACCAAGCCGTTTACGCCCATGGAGCTGATGGCGCGGGTGAATTCCCAGCTGAGGCGTTACCGCAAGTTTCTGGAAAAGCTGACGCCGAAGGAAAATGTGCATGTAATCGGCGGGCTGGAAATTAATGAAGATACAGTAGAGGTCAGTGTGGACGGAGTCCCGGTGAAGATGACGCCGATTGAATATAAGATTCTTCTGCTGCTGGCAAAGAATCCCGGCCGGGTGTTCTCTTCCGAGGAGATTTACGAGAGAGTATGGCAGGAAAAGGCGATTAATACAGATACAATTATGGTTCACGTGAGAAATATCCGTGAGAAAATTGAAATTGATCCGAAAAATCCAAAATATTTGAAGGTGGTGTGGGGAGTTGGCTATAAAATTGAAAAACAGCCGTAATATCGGCAGACTGATTATTGTTCTGGTACTCGCGCTTTGTTCAGCGGGGATGATGCTGACCTACAGATGGACCAGTGATGAGCTGGATTCCTACGTGCCTGAGCGGGCGGATACAGAGGATGTGCTCTCTTCCATAAGCGATAATCTGAGCGCGGGAAATTACATTATGGATAAAGACGTATACGGAGACATCGATGTACTGGATATGCAGGAAGAATACTATGCATTTGGTCTGCTCAGAAAGTACATGGACTGTGCGGTGTTCGATGAGGATGGAGAGCTTTTAACCAACGGCGTTGATTCCAAAAGAGTGGAACGGCTCAAGGATGAGGAGACAGAATACTATGCGTTCCGTGCGAAGTACACATTCTCGGGAGGCGGGGATATTTCCGGTATCCAGGTTTCCGGTTCAGCGCTGACGCCGGAGCAGGAGTATGATCTGGAAACCCGGTTTCTGGAAAATGCAGGCTATTATACGTATATGGATGAAAAGATACAGAACAGAATAATTATTTATGGAATGACCCAGGAATCTCTGTCGGAATATATGTCCACAATCGATTATCCTGATCCGGGCTCCTGGGATATTGTATACACGAATTTTTATTCCAGATTTATGACCTTCTTTCTGATTATAGCTGCTCTGGCGCTTCTGCTTCCTTTCGTTAAAGCGGTAGGCGAGCAGAAGGGGAAAATCTTCCGGATGCCTTTTGAAGCGGCGGTCTTTGAAGTCTTTATCGCGTTTGGATGTGTGGATGCATGTGGAAATATGGTCTATCACACGATAAAAGGCGGCCTGATCCGCACCCGGATCCATGCGCTGAACACGATTGCGGATATTGCCGTGAATTTCCTGGTGTGGATGGTGGTGGCGGCGCTGATTTTCTGGGGATTTACATGTCTGCGGTGCATTTTTACAATGGGACGTTCCTACTGGCGTGAAAGAACGCTTACGGTACGGGTGATCCGCTGGATCAAGGGAGACAGCAGTTTTGTCAAAGAGATGAGAGGTTTTTTTCAGAAACAGTATGACGCGCTGCTTCATCTGGACTTCCGCAGCAGAACAAACCGGAAGCTTCTGAAACTGGTAATTGTCAATTTTGTGATCCTGGTTATTATAAGCTGCTTCTGGTTCTATGGCATATTTGCCCTGATCCTGTACTCGGCGCTTCTGTTTTTATTCCTGCGGAAATATATGGGCGACCTGCAGAAAAAATACAGCCTGCTTCTGCAGTCCACCAACCGGCTGGCAGACGGAAGGCTGGATATTCCGATCGAAGGAGATATGGGGCTGTTTAATCCGGTAAAAGAAGAACTGAAAAAAATTCAGGCCGGATTTAAAAAGGCAGTAGAAGAAGAGGTAAAAAACGAGCGCATGAAAACGGAGCTTGTAACCAATGTCTCCCACGATCTGCGCACGCCGCTTACAGCGATTATTACTTATATTGATCTGCTGAAAAATGAGAAAGATGAAGAAAGGAGAAAAGAATATATCGGGGTTCTGGAGCGAAAATCTCTCAGACTGAAAGTTCTGATAGAGGATTTGTTTGAAATCAGCAAGGCGGCCAGCAAAAGCGTGGTTATGCACTTTATGAAAGTGGATATTGTGGATCTGCTGAAACAGGTGGGGCTGGAAAACGACAGCAAGATAAAAAGCGCGAATCTGGAATTCCGCTGGAAACTGCCGGAACACAAGCTTGTCATGTGGCTGGACAGTGAGAAGACATACCGGATTTTTGAAAATCTGATTGTTAATATTACAAAATATGCCATGCCGCACACCAGAGTTTATATCGAGATGAAAGATCTGGAAAATCAGGTTCATATTTCCATGAAAAATGTATCGTCACAGGAACTGAACTTTAATGTTGATGAAATTACAGACCGTTTTGTACGGGGAGACTCTTCCAGAAACACAGAAGGATCGGGACTGGGGCTTGCAATTGCCAAAAGTTTTACGGAGCTGCAGCACGGTACTCTGAAAATTTCAACAGAAGCGGATTTGTTTAAAGCGGATATTATGCTTCCGAAAACAGAGCCGCCGGAAGAAGAGACAAAGCACCCGGAAGAACCCGGAAAAAAAGATGAGGGAATAACGGGTGGAATGATAGAGGCGGAAGGATAAAGGACAGCGTCCGGAAGTCCGGAGGAAAACAGCCGAAAATCAGGCTATATATGAGAAGAGGCACAAAATTACAGTTATCAGACGTCGGCGGGGAGTTTCCCTGCCGATGTTTGTATGTTATGATGAAAAAAGGAAAATTCACAGTACAGATACTGAGAACAAACAATTTGTGAGGAGGAAGAATCATGAAGTATGAGATTAAAGGTGAAACACTTCCGGTAGTGATCTGCTATCTGGAAAACGGGGAAGCGATGATTACAGAGAGGGGATCTATGAGCTGGATGTCCCCGAATATGAAGATGGAGACAACGTCAAACGGAGGAATCGGAAAAGCTTTCGGCAGAATGTTCGCGGGAGAGGCGATTTTTCAGAACCGCTATACCGCGATGGGAGGAAATGGAATGATCGCCTTTGCATCCAGTTTTCCCGGTTCCATTCTGGATTACCAGATCGCGCCGGGCCGGGAGCTGATTGTCCAGAAATCAGGCTTTCTGGCGGCGGAGGCTGGTGTAGAACTGTCTGTATTCTTTCAGAAAAAGCTGGGCGCCGGCTTCTTCGGAGGCGAGGGCTTTATTATGCAGAGACTGTCCGGCTGCGGAACCGCCTTTCTGGAATTTGACGGTCATGTAATAGAGTACGATCTTCAGCCGGGACAGCAGATCGTAGTGGATACCGGTTATCTGGCGGCAATGGAAAATACATGCGGTATAGAAATACAGTCTGTGCCCGGCATTAAGAATATGGTGTTTGGCGGAGAAGGCTTATTCAATACTGTTATAACCGGACCGGGCCGTATATGGCTTCAGACCATGCCTATGTCAAATGTTGCGGCGGAAATTCTTAAATTCATGCCGTCCAAATAGTACCGCGGACGAAGTTGTTCTGGCAAAGCGTTTGTGTTGGTGCTATAATAGGGAAAGATCAGCGCTTGCACATGGGAAATGGAACAAAAATTTTCCGTGTGCCGCGCCCGGAGAAATAAAGCAGGAGGAACAGGAAGAATATGAGAAAAGTAATGCTTACCGGAGACCGCCCTACGGGAAAACTGCATGTGGGACATTATGTGGGTTCCCTGAGAAGGCGGGTTGAGCTTCAGAATACAGGAGATTTTGACGATATATTTATCATGATTGCGGATGCGCAGGCACTGACGGACAATGCAGACAATCCGGAAAAGGTGCGGCAGAATATTATCGAAGTAGCCCTCGATTATCTGGCCTGCGGTCTTGATCCGAAGAAATCCACTCTGTTTATTCAGTCTCAGATTCCGCAGCTGTGCGAGTTATCTTTTTACTATATGAATCTTGTTACTGTGTCCAGGCTGCAGAGGAATCCTACTGTAAAAGCGGAGATTCAGATGCGCAATTTTGAAGCCAGCATTCCGGTGGGATTTTTTACCTATCCGATCAGTCAGGCTGCGGATATCACAGCCTTTAAGGCGACTACGGTGCCGGTGGGCGAGGATCAGATGCCTATGCTGGAACAGACGAGGGAAATCGTACACAAATTTAATTCTGTCTATGGAGAGACTCTGGTTGATCCCAAGATTCTTCTTCCGGAAAACCAGGCATGCATGCGTCTGCCCGGAATAGACGGTAAGGCAAAGATGAGCAAATCTCTGAACAATTGCATTTATCTTTCCGAGGAGCCCGAAGAGATCAAAAAGAAAGTGTTCAGTATGTTTACGGATCCCACTCATATCCGTATCGAAGATCCGGGTAAACTGGAAGGCAACACGGTGTTTACTTATCTGGATGCATTCTGCAGACCGGAGTACTTCCCGGAATTTCTGCCGGAGTATAAAGATCTGGATGAACTCAAAGAGCATTACCAGAGAGGCGGACTGGGCGACATGAAAGTAAAACGTTTCCTGAATAATGTGCTTCAGGCTGAACTGGAACCGATCCGGAACCGCAGAAAAGAGTTTCAGAAAGATATTCCGGCAGTTTATGAGATGCTCAGAGAAGGAAGCGAAAAAGCTGAGGCTGTAGCGGCGGAGACGCTGAAAGATGTGAAAGCAGCCATGAAAATCAATTACTTCGACGATGAAGAGCTGATTAAAGGTCAGAGCAAAAAGTTTTCTGACTGAAAGGATATCAGCTGATACCAATCTGGTTCCTGTGCCGGAACCGGCAGGCGGGTCCTGAACGGTCAGGATAAGCTTTTAAAATAGTACCCTCTTGACAGAAGGAATATTTCCTTGCTGCAGGAGGGTTTTTTTGAACTTTTTGTGAACTTTTGTACTTTTTAACGATATAAATACAAAAAGTATAAAAAGTGCACAAAAACTCTTCGATAATCTTGTGGATATTTCGCGACAAATGTTTCTTGTGTGAGCCAGATTTCACACTTATAATTAAAGGTATAAAAATCTGTCATAAAAGACAGAAAATTTAAGAGAATTGAGGGAAAAAGCATGAAAAAGAAAAAGAAGGCCAAAAGGCTGGGATCGCTGGCGGTGGCATTTGCCATGACAACAACGACAGTCCTGGCTGCTGTACCTGCCCCTGCGGAAGCGGCCGGTGAGTTTACCGGAACGCTGGCGTCGGCCGACAGCGCGAAAGCAGACGGAAATGTTGTCAATGTCAGCTTTAACGGCGGAGAGGTGACCGGCAGGATCACATTTCTGGAAGACGGAATTTTCCGTTACAATGTAGATCCGACAGGTGAGTTTGGCGAATACGCCACTCCAAACAGTTCGTCCCATGTGGCGACGATTCAGCAGCAGCCCGATGATTCGGATGAGTATTCCAAACCGGCTGCTGAAGTGAAAGACAATGAGGATACCATTGAAATTACAAACGGTACAACAACTATTGTATTTGACAAAGATACTGCACTTATGAGTGTAAAAAAAGGAGAGAAAGTTGTACTGGAGGAGACCGCGGCGCTTTCTGTCGGAAGAAATTCAACAGTACAGACACTGTCGGCGGCCGATAATGAATATTTCTATGGCGGAGGAACCCAGAACGGACGATTTGCCCACAAAGGCGATACGATACAGATCGCCAACACCAATAACTGGGTGGACGGAGGCGTATCATCACCAAATCCGTTCTACTGGTCAACAGACGGGTATGGCGTACTGCGGAATACCTTTAAACAGGGGTCCTATGATTTTGAAAGCACAGAGGCGAATACAGTAAAGACAACCCACAATGAAAATGAATTTGATGCGTACTACTTTGTGGATGAGACCCCGGCAGAAATTCTGAACGATTACTTTAAGGTTACCGGCAATCCTGCTCTTCTGCCGGAATATGCATTTTACCTGGGCCATCTGAACTGTTATAACAGGGATCTGTGGAATGAGTCAACGACCGGCGGCGGATGGACTCTGGAAGACGGAAATAAATATACAGAAACCGGCGGAAGCCCGGATTACAAGCTTCCGGTGGGCGATGACGGAAAAGTTCCGGTAAGCTCCGGAACACCGGAATCTCTGAACGGTACATCTCCGCTCAGTGACGCGGATGATCTGTATAAATATTCCGCAAGAGCCGTTATCGACGGGCATAATGAAAAAGACTTCCCGCTGGGATGGTTTTTGCCGAATGACGGTTATGGCTGCGGATACGGACAGAACGGATATTATGTAAACTACCCGCTGGCAGCTACCAATGTAGGCAGTGAAGAAGCAATAGAGGCGTCAAGACTGAATGTTGAAAACCTTGCAGAATTCACGGAATATGCCAATGAACGGGGAATTGATACAGGTCTTTGGACCCAGAGCGGTCTTGACTTTGCGGGATCGGAAACAGATTCCTACGGCTACCACGGTCTGCAGACATTGAGAGATTTTGATAATGAAGTAAATGTGGGAGGCATTACGTCTCTTAAAACTGATGTCGCATGGGTCGGTTCAGGTTATTCCTTCGGACTTAACGGTGTAAAGACGGGATATGATATTATAGCAGAAGCAGGAACAAGACCGAATGTGGTTTCTCTGGACGGCTGGGCGGGAACCCAGCGCTACGCAGGCATCTGGACCGGCGATCAGTCCGGCGGCGAGTGGGAATACATCCGGTTCCATATTCCGACCTATATCGGACAGTCCTTATCAGGAAATCCGAATATCGGAAGTGATATAGACGGCATTTATGCAGGCAGTGATCTGCTGGCAACCCGTGATTTCCAGTGGAAGTCATTTACTCCTCTGATGCTGGATATGGACGGCTGGGGTTCTATTCCGAAGAAACCTTACGGACATGGGGACGATTATGATGACATCATCCGCAACTATCTGAAATTAAAGGCACAGATGATGCCGTATATCTATACAATCGCGGAAGAAGCGACAGAAGGCAAACCGATGATCCGCGCAATGTTCCTGGAATTCCCGGATGATTCTTCTGTGGCATATACAGAAGCTTCACAGTATCAGTATATGTGGGGAGAAAACCTGCTGGTAGCTCCTGTATATGAGGATGTACAGGCGGATGCGAACGGAAACGACGTCCGCAACGGCATTTATCTGCCGGACGAGGAGCAGATCTGGATCGATTACTGGAGCGGACAGCAGTACCGGGGCGGACAGATTCTGAATAACTACGATGCACCGGTATGGAAACTTCCGCTGTTCGTAAAATCAGGCGCCATTATACCAATGTATGAAGAAAACAACAATCCGGGCGAGATCACGGAAGTAAATGAGAAAGGACTTGACAAGACAAAACGGATTATCGAGTTCTGGCCGGACGGAGAGACAGATTTTGATCTTTATGAAGATGACGGAAGATCTATAGACGTAACAAATGAAGAAGAAGTTTCCTACGGCGGAAGCGTTACAACGCATATTACTTCAAAAGTAGATGAAGCGGCAGATACAGCCACTCTGACTGTAGAGGCATCGGAAGGAACTTATGACGGCTACGACAGCGATCGTCTTACAACATTTGTTGTAAATGTATCCCAGAAGCCGACGGGCCTGACTGCAATGAACGGCGATGCTGCGCTGGATCTGACAGAGGCGGCTACTCTGGATGAATTTAATGCAGATACAGACGGAAATATTTATTTCTACGATGAAGCTCCGAACCTGAACAAGTACTCTCAGGGAGACGGCGAATTCGCAGATACGGCAATTACCACAACTCCGAAACTGTACGTGAAGTTTGCAAGGACAGACGTGAATGCAGACGCACAGACACTGGTAGTTGAAGGATTTGACAACACTCAGGACCTGGGAGTGAATGACCTGAACGACAGCCTTCCGGTACCGGAACTGATGGAGCCGGCAGAAGAGGATCTGACTCCCACAAGCATTAAGGTTCAGTGGAATGCAATGGATGATCAGGTGGATGTGACAGGATATGATATCAGTGTAGACGGCGTAGTCAACACAATTCTTCCGGATGCGGACGGCACAGTTCCTGCATCATATCTTCACAAAAACCTGGAGTACCATTCTTCTCATACTTATATGGTACGTGTGAGAACGGCAGAAGGATATTCGCCATGGAGCGAAGCAAAGACCTTTACTTCCCTGGAAGATCCGTGGAGAAATGTGCCGGATGTAACGGCGACATGGAGCGGCGGCCTGTATAATAACCAGGGGCCGGAACGGGCTTGCGACCATGAACTGCAGAACGGAGATTCCGGATTCCATTCTGACGGAAACGCAATTGGCCAGGAGCTGATTTATGACCTGGGACAGGTTTACAGTCTGGACAAGCTGGAGTATTATCCCAGAGCGGATCAGGGCAATGGAACAGTAAGACAGATGGACATTTCCGTCAGTCTTGACGGCGTGCACTGGCAGTCAGTCAACGCAGAGGATAATACACTTTCTATGGGAGCAGACAACGATGGAAATCCGATGGCGACTGTTGATCTGGACGGATCATGGCGTTACGTGAAGATGATCCCCAGAGCGTCTGTAGGCGGCTTCTTCTCCGCGAGAGAGATTATTGTCTACAAGACAGATGGTACCAGTGGCACGGAACTCGGAGATATGCCCGGCACCAGTGCAGGCATAGATGATAACGACTATCAGACACTTAATACATACAAAGGTGTATATGAGGGACATGCAAGCTGGGGACAGGTTATAGATGTGAACTTAAATGGCGTCTATGATATCTATGATTATTCCTACACCCTGACAAAACTGGATGGGGGAACGACAAAGACGGGAGCTGTCGGCGGCAGTATTCTGATGCTTACTAACAAAAATACCGTAGAGGCAGGCGAGGAATTTACCATTGACCTGTACGGCGTTGATCTGGAAAATGTAAATGCATTTGGCGCAGTTCTGCAGCTGGATACTAGTAAATATGAATATGTAGGTGTGGAAGGAACGGCATATACTTCAGGAATGTCAAACCTTACCACATGGGTTGATCCGTATCTGACGATCAGCTTTGGAAACCGCGGCGATAAAGCTCTGGTAAGCGGTTCTCATACCCTTGCAACCATTACTCTTCGGGCGAGAGAGGCAGGAGATGCGCTGACTATGACAGAAGCTATGCTGATCGGCCCGGACAACAGCCTGAAGATATGTACAAATGAAGCGGGAGAATTCCCGGAGGTTCCGCCGGCAACAACAACGACACAGTATGGACAGAGTGATTTTGACATTACGATGACAAATGAATATCTGCCGACAGATGACGGAACAAATGTAAATACATTGATACAGCAGAATTCATATGACGGCCTTTTCAATGGCAAGAAGAGTGTAAATGACCGTGATTTTGAATTCAAATGGGATCTGGGATCAGGAGTGGCTCAGGAAGTAACTCTTCCGACAACAATACATTTTGCATTCAATGACGGAGCGAAACCACTGTCAACAGTGAATGTTTATGACTCCTACGCATCATCCAACGGTTTTGTGACAAAATACAGTGCAGTAGTAACATTTGAAGATGATTCAACGTATTCAACCGGAGAAATTGATGTTCCGAAAACAGACGGAGCAGTAATGACTGTAGATATAGCGGCGAATAATCCGGATGATAAAAATGTGAAACAGGTAGATTTTACCATCCTTGAATCGTCAACGGGCGTTCAGGCGATGACCATTACGGAAACAGAATTTTTGTTTACAGATACTGTGGAAATTGAGAGTGTTGCATTTGATGACGGAACTCCGGCGGAAATGTATATCGGAGATATCGTTCCTGTCAGCGCCACAGTACTTCCGGAGAATGCTCCATATCGTTACTATGACATTACAAGCAGTGATGTGGGCATTGTAGAAGTAATCCGCCTGGCGGACGGAAATGACTTCAGCTTCTATCTGAAAGCAAAGGGCGCGGGAGATGTTACATTGACAGTAAGATCACTTGCGGATGAAAGTGTTACGGCAGAGACGAAGATTTCAGTAAAAGAAGGCGTAAATAAGACGGAACTTCAGGAACTGGTTGAGCGGTACAATGATCTGTCAAAAGATATTTACACCGAGGACAGCTATAATATATTTAAAGTTGCATTTGACAGCGCGGCAGAAGTTCTGGCTGACGACAATGCTGTCAAAAAAGATGTGGATGACGCTGTAAAAACTCTGAGTGACGCGGCAGCGGCTCTGGAGTTCAGACCAATTGACGGAGATACATTAATCAATACTTCTGCAGAATCCGGTATTACTGTAATTGACAGAAGCAGCGACTGCGTTGACAGCGGCGTGGATAACGGACTTGCAGAAAAAGTTCTGGACTATGACGAGAGTACATACTGGCATTCTACATGGATGGATGCGTCACTGATGGGTATGCCGCAGTATCTGACATTTGATCTTGGAAAAGAATATGTTTTATCTGATATTACTTTCCTGCCGAGAGCGGGCTCCAGCAACGGAGACATTTTCAAGGTTGAGATTCTTGCCGGAAAGACGGAAGACAGTCTGGTGCCGGTTGGCGTATATGAATTTGATCACAGTGAAAAAGAGCTTCTTGACAGAGAAGAGTGGAAACAGATTACATTTGCTCCGACAGAAGTACGCTATGTGAAGTTTAACGTAGTCAGCGCAGGCGGAGGAACCAACGGTGCTGCTCAGAACGATCAGTACGCAACAATGTCCGAGATCCGTTTCTACGGCACTCTTCCGGTGGACTACAGCGGACTTCAGGAACTGTATAACGCATACAAAGATATAGAGCAGGGCAATTATACAGATCTGAGCTGGGCTGAATTCCAGAATGCGCTGAAAGATGCGGAAAACATACTGACCAGCCAGAATGCTGACCAGAGTATTGTGGACAGTGCGAAAGACGCGCTTCAGAAAGCTTATGACGGCCTTGAGATAATTGTGGTAAATAAAGACGCACTTCAGGAAGCTGTAAATGTTTATGAAGCTGCAGAACAGGGAAATTATACAGATGAGAGCTGGAGCGTATTCCAGGATGCGCTGCAGGCGGCAAAGGATGTCCTGGCGGACGAAGATGCGGTGCAGGCTGATGTGAACGCGGCATTGACAGCGTTAAACAGCGCATATGAAGCGCTTGAAGAGAAGCCGGAACCGGAGCCGGATGTAGACAAAGATAAACTTCAGGAAGCTGTAAATATCTATGGAGCAATTGAACAGGGCGATTACACCGATGAAAGCTGGGGAACATTCCGGGACGCACTGCAGGCAGCAAAAGATATTCTGGCAGATGAAGATGCGGTGCAGGAAGATGTAGACAATGCCCTGGAGGCTTTGAACAGTGCATATGAGGCCCTTGAGGAGAAAACGGAACCGGAGCCGGGAGATGAAGTGGATAAAGATAAGCTTCAGACAGCTGTAGACGGATATAAAGACACAGAACAGGGCAGCTATACAGATGAGAGCTGGGAAGTATTCCAGAATGCACTGCAGGCGGCACAGACTGTTCTCGCAGATCCGGACGCGTCTCAGGAAGAAGTGGACGGAGCGCTGATCGCATTAAACAGCGCATATGCAGCTCTTGAAGAAACAAAAGAGCCGGAACCGGAGCCGGGAGATGAGGCAGATAAAACCAAACTTCAGCTGGTTGTAGACGGATTCCAGTCAATGGAGCAGGGCAGCTATACAGATGCGAGCTGGGAGGCGTTCCAGAATGCGCTGAATAATGCAAAAGACGTTCTGGCAGATAAAGAAGCGTCTCAGGAAGAAGTGGATGCGGCGCTGAGCGCATTAAATGCAGCGTTTGCTGATCTGAAAGAAACATCTGAACCGACAGATCCGGATCTGCCGGGAACTGGAACCGGCACGGGTACCGGAACAGGAAGCGGTACGGGAACAAAAGAGCCGGGAACTGACTCGGGAGATGCGGCAGCCGATACAGGAGACAGAACAAATGTATTTCTGCCGGCGCTGATGTTATTACTGTCCGCAGGCGTAGTATTCTTCATTGAAAGAGCGAGAAAAAGACGGTAATACAGGCGGTATACAGCCGGATGTATTTAAAAACAAAGAGTGAAAGACTTTGTTCTTTCACTCTTTTTAAAAAAAGGAGACTTGTGTATATTATGAAAAAAAGGATTGTGCTGCTGTGCTTTTTTATGCTGCTGCTTTCGGGGTGTCAGTCCCCGGAGGAGAATACGGCGGATGGGCGGAAAGAATCGACAGAAACAGCGGATACAGATGCTGCGGGAAAGGAATTACAAAACGGGGAAGGAACCGAAGAAGAAACGGTTCCGGCCTATGAGAGGGATTCATCGGCAGGCAGCGTGATTTCCGTTACTTTGGACGAAATGCGGCAGATGATCAGTGAAGGTCAGTCCTTTGCGATTGTATTTATGAAAGAAAACTGTCCGTATTGTATTGAATTTATGTCAGTTTTTGAAGAATATGCGGCAGATCATAATGTGACTTTATATGAAGTGAATCTCAGTCAGGAAAACCGAAGCGAGAATGACAATACAATGATCATTCAGACTTATTTTCCGGAATTCCGGACGACTCCGGGTGTTTTTTCGGTGAAAGACGGCGAGGAGGAGAGTTATCTGAATCTTTATCAGCTTGGAATGAGCGAGGAAATACTGGACAGCTGGGTTCAGGAGTATAAACTGGATGAGGTAAAAGAATAAAAAAAGATGCCGTTTTATCGGCATCTTTTTCATGCAGACGTGCGATAGAAGATTCGAACTCCCGACCTTCTGGTCCGTAG
>DWZZ01000158.1 GCA_019117305.1 Candidatus Mediterraneibacter merdigallinarum
GTACATAAGAGCGCAAAGGACGCGCTCTAAGTGCCGGCGCTGCTTTACGGTCCTCCATCTCTCCCTCGTCCCTTCCCGGCTGTGTTTTTCCACTCACAAATTCAAATTCTGATATGATAACAATCTTCTGAGAAAAGCGGTGGGGGAATTCGGCGACTTTGAAATGGCTGTAGTAAAACTTAAAACCGGAAAACCGGCGTTAAGATTCACAATGGAATTGTCCGCGCGAACGCAAGTTTCCATTGTAAATCTTGTTTTTAGCCGGTTTTCCGGTGTTTTCGTATCTTTTTTGTCCATATGTCCCAGATAATTTAAATTTTAGGCTTCATCAATCGCTTTTCCGATATCGTGGCGCATGTATTTGTTTTTAAACTGCACCCACCCGGTTGCCGCGTATGCGTTTGCCCTTGCTTCTTTCAGGTCTTTGCCTTTTGCTGTTACGCCAAGCACACGCCCGCCGTTTGTCACAATTGTATCGCCGTCAAATTTTGTTCCTGCATGGAAGCAGTAGTATCCTTCATGTTTTTTAAATTCATCCAGTCCGGAAATGGGGAATCCTTTGTCATATTTTACCGGATATCCCTCAGATGCCAGTACGACGCAGACTGCCGCGTTATCTTCAAACTGCAGATCGATCTGATCCAGTGTTCCGTCAATACAAGCCTCCACTACGTCAATGATATCGTTTTTCATACGCGGTAGTACTACCTGAGCCTCCGGATCACCGAAGCGGGCATTGTACTCCAGAACCTTCGGTCCGTCTTCTGTCAGCATCAGTCCGAAGAAAATTACCCCCTTAAATGGACGGCCTTCCGCCGCCATAGCGTCAACAGTGGGCTGATAGATATATTTCTCGCAGAATTCTTCCACATCTTTTGTATAGAAGGGGCTGGGTGAAAAGGTTCCCATACCGCCGGTATTAAGACCTGTGTCGCCGTCTCCCGCGCGTTTGTGATCCTGTGCGCTTGTCATCGTCTTTATCGTTTTCCCATCTACGAATGACAGCACAGACACCTCTCTGCCCGTCATAAACTCTTCGATTACCATCTCATTTCCGGCGGAACCGAATTTCTTATCCAGCATAATTGTCTTTACGCCCTCTTCTGCTTCCTGCAGATTTTTGCAGATCAGAACGCCTTTTCCAAGGGCAAGTCCGTCAGCCTTGAGAACAATCGGAAATCTCGCCGTCTTCAGATATTCCAGAGCCTTATCCGGATCTGTAAAGTTTTCATATGCTGCTGTAGGAATGTTATACTTTTTCATCAGATCTTTGGAAAATGCTTTGGATCCTTCCAGAATCGCCGCGTTTTTCCGTGGTCCGAAAGTGCGGACGCCTGCTTCTTCCAGCACATCTACAAGACCGCCTACCAGAGGATCGTCCATTCCCACAATACACAGATCAATCTCTTTTTCTTTTGCAAATGCGGCCAGCTTATCAAACTCCATTGCTCCGATATTCACACACTCGGCATACTCTGCAATCCCTGCATTGCCAGGCGCGCAGTAGATCTTGTCCGCCTTCGGGCTTTTTGCCACACTTGCGGCAATGGCATGCTCTCTTCCGCCGCTTCCAACTATCAGTACCTTCATAAAGCATCCTCCTTTTTACTGAAAAATGCGTCTGCTCTGTCCACAGACGCATTACATTTACGCATTTTCCATGCGCCTATCTCCATATAATAATACCGTCATATTCTACTCTTCAAGAACCGTCCGGTTATCCACGACCCGCACTTTTCCGTTGGCGATCAGATCAATAGCTTTGGGAAGGATCTTCCACTCCGCCTGTTCCATCACCCTTCTCTGCAGAACTTCCGGGGTATCTCCCTGCTGAACCTCCACTGCTTTCTGTAAAATGATGGGACCGGTATCGGTTCCCTCATCCACAAAATGCACCGTAGCTCCCACTACTTTTACGCCGCGGGCAAGAGCCGCTTCATGAACCTTCAGTCCATAGTAACCTTTTCCGCAGAAGGAAGGAATCAGGGAAGGATGAATATTGATCATCCGGTTCCGGTAGCGCTGGATCATGGCCGGTGGAATCACTACAAGGAATCCCGCCAGAACAACCAGATCCGGGGAAAGCGCGTCAACAGCTTCCAGAAGCTTTTCATTAAACTCCTCTCTGGAATCATAATCCTTCGGAGAAATGTACCTGGCCGGAATGTTGTTCTCCCGGGCCCGCTCCAGCGCGTATGCATTTTTATTGTTGCTGATCACGCCGGCGATTTCCGCGTTTGTGATCTGTCCGTTTTTCACACTGTCGATAATGGCCTGAAGGTTTGTTCCGCCTCCGGATACCATTACAACAATCTTCATGGGGCCGTCCTGTCTTAACATAAGTCCACACCCTTTTCTCCGGCTTCAATCCGTCCCACCACATAGGGAGACTCGCCGGCAGCGCGGATGGCTTCCATTGTTCTGTCCACATCCGCTTCGTCAACAGCCAGAACCATGCCCAGCCCCATATTATATGTATTGTACATCATGTGCTCTTCAATATTCCCTTCTTCGGCAAGCATGTCAAAGATGGGCGGCACCGGATAGCTGTCCTTCTGAATCGCTGCCCGTGTGCCTTCCTTCAGCATACGGGGCACATTTTCATAAAATCCGCCGCCTGTAATATGGCTGCAGGCCTTTACTGTGACACCGGCCTCTTTTATGCTTTTCAGAGCTTTTACGTAGATCTTTGTGGGGGCAAGCAGCGCCTCGCCCAGAGTGCAGCCCAGCTTATCATAATATGTCTCAAGAGACTCCCGGCTCATATCAAATACTTTTCTTACAAGTGAGAATCCGTTGCTGTGAACGCCGGAGGAAGCCATGCCGATGAGCACGTCTCCCGGCTTCAGATTTTCTCCGGTAATCATATCCTTCTTATCGCAGACTCCCACTGCAAATCCGGCCAGATCATACTCATCCTCTGCCATCAGACCGGGATGCTCCGCGGTCTCGCCGCCGATCAGAGCCGCATCTGACTGAAGACATCCTTCTGCCACTCCTTTTACAATCTCCGCGATCTTCTCCGGTTCATTTTTCCCGCACGCAATATAATCCAGGAAAAACAGCGGCTCTCCGCCTGCGCATGCAATATCGTTTACACACATGGCCACCGCGTCTATACCGATTGTATCATGCTTATCCAGCACCATAGCCAGTTTTACCTTTGTACCGCATCCGTCAGTTCCGGACAGAAGCACAGGCTCTTCCATTTCTTTGATCTTTGCCAGAGAGAAAGCGCCGGAAAACCCGCCCAGGCCTCCAAGGACCTCCGGACGCATGGTTTTCTTTACGTGCTCTTTCATCAGTTCCACCGATCTGTAGCCGGCTTCAATATCAACACCTGCGTTTTTATAATCCATTGTGTTTTCTCCTTCTATTTTCCGCTGAGATACGCCTCATATCCTACTTCTTTGAGCTTGTCTGCCTTTGCCTGTACAGTATCCTTCATTTCTTCTGAATATGCTTTCAGTTTCCCAAGGATTTCATCATCAGACACTGCAAGAATCTTCGCCGCAAGGATCGCAGCATTCATTCCGCCGTCAATGGCAACTGTGGCAACCGGAATTCCCGGCGGCATCTGTACGATTGAATAAAGTGCGTCCATACCATCCAGATTTTTGCCTGACATAGGCACTCCAATGACCGGCATGGGGAACAGTGCGGCGCACATGCCCGGAAGATGAGCAGCCATTCCCGCTCCTGCGATTATCACTTTGATTCCCCGGCTCTCTGCTGATTTTGCCCAGTCAAAAAACACATCCGGCATACGGTGTGCGGAGATAATCGTCATCTCATAATCAATTCCGAATTTTTCAAGCATGGAGGCAGCTTTGCTCATCACTTTCAGATCCGAGTCACTGCCCATTACAATTCCTACTTTTGGCATTTTATGTCCTCCTCTAATGGTTTGTTTAAAACTTCAGTTCCCGGTAAGACAAACTTTCCGTCTTTTAATAGTATAATGGCTTTCCCTTCTTTTGTCACTACACTTATTTCTTCTAACTCATCATAAGGAAGGGTTATATCTGTGTGACAGTGAAAATAGGCCTTTGATACATCTTCTTTTCTCTGAATGGAAATGGAATTATCTTTCGCAATGATTTCCTTTCCGTTCGGATTATATACCCGGATGTCTTCACTCCAGGAATAACATGTGTCGCCCACCGCAAAATGGGGACCTGTTTTCTCTGCGATCAGAATGGGCATTTTATCTTCTATACCGTATTTTCTGGCAGCCACATAGGCGGCAGTGTTTGTTCCGATGGCAAACTCGCCGAGGGGCAATGTATCATGATTTTTCAGTACATTATCATAAATGTACTTCCGGTTTTCCTCTTCACTTTCAAAATTTCCGCATGTATAGCCTGTAATTCTTCCTTCACTAAAAGTCAGTTTCAGATCAAGGAACTGCAGGCCTTCCAGATAAACGCGACTTACATGGAGCACTCCTTCAGTCCCCTCCAGACAGGGTGAGGTAAACACCTCGCCCACCGGTATATTGACATCTGCTACACAGTTTTCAAACAGAGTCTCTTTTTCCGGAACATTAAGTTTTCTTAATTTCACCCGCAAATCTGTCTGGTTCTCTCCTTTGCCCAACACACGTACATAGTCTCCCTGATCCAGAGCGTCAATAAGGTTCTGCTGCACTTTCGTATAAAGGCCGGCATCCAGAGTGTTAATCCGGATTACTTCATTAAAGATCTCCGGATAATTCTCTCCGATCTCCGGAACAGGCCAGGCGATAATGGTAAAGCTTCTCTCTTCGCCCTTGATATACTGGTTCGTCAGCTGGCCGGAACGGCTGTCGTACTCCAGAGCAAGTCCCCGCTGGCTGTCCGAATATACCGGCGCCGCCTCATTCGTCTCCGGAGAAAAGGGCTTCTCCCCGAAAGTTTCCATACAGGCCGGCCCTGCGAATCCTGCGGCCAGCTCTTTATTCTTCTCATAGACAGTTTTCGCCACTTCCAGCCTCCGCTCGATATAACGTTTATCCAGAAACAGCGCCTGATCCTGTCGGTGGTCGTACTCATACTGCTGGTTTGCAATGGCGCCGTGATAACCGATTTTATACTGCTCCCTCTTTGTAACTACGCTGGACGCTGCCCGGTAAATTACCGGCTCAAGACCCATTTTTCTGAAATTTTCAATGGCAAACCGGACTACCTTCTCAAAGCCCAGGGTATAACGGATATTAACCGTCGATTTAATGGACAGATCCTTTCCGGTATTGATAAAACCGATTCGGAAGCCCTCTGTATAGACGTCCGCCATTTTTCTCAGAGTCTCTTCCGGCAGCGTCCGCAGATAATGAGCCGTGCCCAGTTCATTTTCCGTGATATATTCCCCGAAAGAGTAGAGATAATCATCTGTGTCCAGATCCGCATGTTCTATAATATCAGCCGCAAAGGAGCACTCCGGGTTAATCTGTTCTTCTATCCGGTCCGCCAGAAATACATCGCAGTAATCACTGGCATACCAGTACAAAATATCTCTTATCTCTTTCGGCTCCGGTTCTTCTGTATTTTCAAAACAGTTATACACCTCGATAAAAAGCTCATACAGGATGGTCAGATAGTCCAGCCTGTTCTCAAAAGCATAGGGAATGCCGCTCCGCATTTCCGCACAGAGCAGACTCAGCAGCCGTCCCATTTCCAGACCCAGCTTCTCCGCCGCATAGGCAGGGTTGGCATAGTTCTTTTTATAATGCTCTTCCAGCAAAGCGCTGTACAGAATTTCATTCAGGCTCTGCTTCTGCTTCAGGCTGTATCTCTCCCAGCTGCCGTCCGCAATTTTCCGTCTGACATTTTCCAATTCAAGAAGAAAAATCGTAACATCCTGGAAATAACTGAGATATTTTTCCGGGACCGTCTCTTCCGCTACGATTGATCTCAGCCGGTCAACCGCCAGAACATGCCTCTCACGACATGCTTCATTTCTCTGCTCTAACATTTCTTCTCTGCTCATCTCAGTTCAAGCCTCCTATAAAAACTGCCAGAAATACAAGCAGTACAACCGCATTTATCGGCAGTCCGATTTTACATGTAAGATGATTTTTCTCCCTTTCCTTAAAGCCTTGTACTGCAGAACGAATTCCGCATATAAGCAGAATAATCGCTGTCACTGCGGCGCCTCCCACAATTCCCGCAGCCGTTCCTCTTGTCAGATACGCGTATCCGATACTCCCTGCAAGAATAATAAATCCTGCTCCTGCACACCAGCAGGACGCAATTCCCATACGTGAGTGTTTATAATGTCCCTGGCCGTATTTCTTTGTTCCCCGCTTTTTTTTCTCTTTATCTCTGCGCTTTTTTTCAGCGTCTTTTTTCTCTCCGAACATGATATCTTCTCCTTATCCCATTGCATATCGCAAATAATATATATCCAAGTATTCCGCCAATGGTATTCAACAGAATATCATCCACATCAAAACTGCCCACCCGCGTAACAAGCTGTACAAGCTCTACACAGAGGCTCAGACCGAAACTGCAGAACAATGTTTTGAAAAATCCCCGTCTTTCCGCTGCCATTGAAATAAAAAATCCGTATGGTACAAAAATAAGAATGTTCCCGAACAGGTTAGCAAACACCGCAAACATTCCGAGTTGTTCCCTGTATGTAATAAACCGCCTGATTTCCCTGAACAGTTCAAGATTATACCGGTAATCCTCCCCTGTTCCCGTCCTGCCGTACCACTCGGCCAGGAACAGAAAGTAAACCAGAAAAACAATATATAAAACAAACAGAACTTTGCCAAACGTTCTGATAATCCTTGCATGTCTTGTACTCAATTCTATACTCCTCAAGAAGGGCACGCCGCCGCGAAAGATACGCGATTCCTTCCGGACAGGAAGCGCTCTTTTTCCGGATAGCGCCCCTCTCAAAAGGGGACTGACCCCTTTTGAGAAGTGTCTGTCCCCCGTTAAAATGTAATACTCTTTTTATTTTTCAACAGAACCGCGCCATTTACAATGGAAAGAATTCCTGCTGTTACCCCTACAACTAAAATAATAATTCCAAGAACCAGGCTTCCGGTACCGCTTTTTTTCATCGCAAGATAAGCTTTTTCCATAAAACGCGCCTCCTTATCTGACTCCATATGTTTCATAGTATGCATCAATCGCCGCTTTTAATGTATCGTCAATCACAACTTTTCCGTGATATGGCCTGTTGTAAAGATGCTCTACGACCTCCTCCATTGTCACAATTGCCGCTGTGTCAAATCCATATAAGTCTCTGATCTCATCCAGCGCGCACTTTTCGCCGCCTTTTCCTACTTCCATACGGTTCAGGGATACCATAAGTCCTACAATTGTTACATCTGCCGCGCCTCTCACTTTCGGAACAGTCTCTTCCATCGACTTTCCGGATGTAGTAACGTCTTCAATCATAATCACCCGGTCTCCGTCTTCTAATCTGCTGCCCAGAAAGCTTCCCTTATCTGCTCCATGGTCCTTTTCTTCCTTCCGGTCTGAACAATAACGGACTTCTTTCCCGTACAGCTCGCTGTATGCAATAGCGGTTACAACTCCGAGCGGGATTCCTTTGTATGCCGGTCCGAATAATACGTCAAAATCATCGCCGTATCTGTCATGAATTGCCTTCGCATAATATTCCCCCAGCTTCTTTAACTGGGAACCTGTCACATAAGCTCCCGCATTCATAAAAAACGGAGATTTTCTTCCGCTCTTTAGTGTAAACTCTCCGAATTTCAGCACATCGCTGTCCACCATAAATTCTATAAATTCCTGCTTATACTGTTCCATATCTTTCAAACCTCCTGCTTTTATATCAGCGGGTGTTCCGCCTGATTATTCTGTAAAGCGCACACATATATGATCTGCATCCGAATTTTCTCCTGTATCCGCTTAACGTTTTATCTGTAAAAAGTATGTCTTTAAATTTTTCTCAATTTTACCATAAGTTCCATATATTTTCAATTAAGGAATCCCCGCATATAGGTAAGCGAAAATATCAGGGCATATAAAACCCCCTGCAGACAATGCTGCAGAGGGTTCTTCTTGTTTTATCACGGCTCGCGCACAAAAATCATGTTGCTCCGTACCGGACTGATCTTGACTACGTCTCCTGTCTGTGGCGCATGAATCATCTGTCCGTTTCCTATATAGATGCCGCAGTGAGTTACTGTTGTGCAGATATCACCGGGCTGCGGATCACTTACCTGCGGCCAGGTTATAAAATCATAGGTTGTATATGTATGTACATACTTTCCTGAAAGCGCATAACTTACCAGTCCTGAACAGTCAAAGCTGTTTGGCCCGGCCGCTCCCCACTTATATGGAAGTCCGAGCTTGGAATATGCCCGGTTCACAACAGTATTTCCTGTAGACGAGTCATAGGAAGGCGAACTGCTGCTGCCGCCTGAAGAACTTCCTCCGCTCGAAGAACTGCCGCCTGAGGAATTGCCTCCGCCACTGTTCGAAGAATTCCCACTGTTTCCGGAACCGCCGCTGCCGCCGGTTGTTGTTCCGCTTCCTGAACTGCCGCCGCTGTTCGAAGCAGTACTGTTTCCGGAACCGCCGCTGCCGCCTGAACTGCTGTCATCTGCCTCAGCTTCCTGCTGAGCCTGGGCTGCCGCCTGCTTCCTTGCCTCTTCTGCTGCCTGTCGCTGCTGTTCTTCCTGATACTTTCTGGCAGCATCCTGAATCATCTCATCCAGATTGGAAATATCATCTTTTTTGGATGATATCGTTGTATTCAGCTGCTCCTGCTGAGTCTCATATTCAACTTCCAGGCTTTCCAGATTTGCCATTTCTGTTTCAAGAGTATCCTGCAGATTTTCTATCTCTGTTATCGTGTCTACATACTCCTGCAGCTGCTGCCTGTCATATTCATGTACCTGCTGGGCATATTCGGCCTGCGCCAGTATGCTGGTAATATCCCCGGAAGAAAATATCTTCTCCAGATCGGCAGTGCTTCCTCCGCTTTCATACATATATTTGATACGAAGCTTCATGGATTCGTACTGTACTTCTTTCTTTTCTTCTGCCGCCGTAAGATTTTCTTCTGCCTGACTGATCTCCTGTCCTGTAGAAATCAGTTTATCTTCCAGTTCTGCCGCTTTTGATATCAGCGTGTTCAGCTCTTCCTGCAGGCTGCTCAGCTCATCCTGTGCATTTGATTTCTGATCCTCAAGATTATCTTTCTGATTCTGAATATTTTCCAGTGTATCAGGTGCTGCCAATACCGGAGTCACTGTAACTGCACATACAAGTAATGCCGCAATGCAAGTCCGGCGCATTCTCTTTAACTTCATTTTTTCACCTGCCCTTATTCTCCGTTTACTCACTTCATTTATACGCATAATACAACAGAAAAAAATATTTTTCAACATTATTTCCGGTCTTGGTTTTTTTTGGCAGTTATTGTTTTATCTCATTTCACGCAACCTGTCATATCCTTTACAGAGTTAAAACCATACTTTTGCATATAGGCCTCAATGCCTTCTGCTACTTCCACTGCCGCTGTCGGATTATAGAAATTTGCAGTACCCACAGACACAGCGCTGGCTCCTGCCAGGATCATTTCAATGGCATCTTCAGCTGTGGCAATCCCGCCCATTCCGATAATCGGGAGGCGAACCGCATTTGCCGCTTCGTACACCATGCGCACGGCAATGGGATGAATCGCCGGACCGGATACGCCGCCTGTTTTATTTGCCAGAAGAAATGCTCTTCTGTGAATATCGATTTTCATTCCTGTTATAGTATTAATCAGTGAAATCGCATCTGCGCCTCCTGCCTCTACAGCTTTTGCCATCTCGGCAATACTTGTCACATTAGGACTCAGTTTCATAATAACCGGCTGCTTTGCATACTTTTTTACTGCTCTGGTAATCTCTTCCGCAGCTTTCGGATTCTGGCCAAAAGCGATTCCGCCTTCCTTTACATTCGGACAGGAAATATTGATTTCCAGCATATCCACGTCTTCATCTGCCAGACGTTCTACAACTTCACAGTAATCCTCTGTAGATTTTCCGCATACATTTACAATAATCTTTGTATCATATTTCTTCAGAAACGGAATGTCTCTTTTACAGAAAAGATCAATTCCCGGATTCTGAAGTCCCACTGCATTCATCATTCCCGAGCAGGTCTCGGCCACTCTGGGAGTGGGGTTACCCTCCCAGGGGATATTTGCCACTCCTTTTGTGGTCACTGCTCCAAGTCTGTTCAGATCGACAAACTCTGAAAATTCTTCTCCCGATCCGAAGGTGCCGGAAGCTACGGTCACCGGATTTTTCCACTCCACGCCTGCAATATTTACTTTCATATTCATCAGAGCTCCACCTCCGTTGACAGGAATACCGGACCATCCTTACAGATCCGCTTATTATTTACATTGCTGTGAGAATCCTTCTCTTTTGTTTTGCACACACAGGCAAGACAGGCGCCGATACCGCAGGCCATTCGTTCCTCCAGAGAAAGATAACACTCCGCTCCCTTTTCTGCGGCATAGACCTGCAGTGCGCGGAGCATGGGAGTTGGACCGCACGCATAGATCACATCTGCCTCAAGCCCGTTTTCCTCTATCGCATTCATAACATTCCCTCTGGTTCCCGCACTTCCGTCTTCCGTAGAAATATACAATTCTCCGTTCTCTTCAAACTCCTGTCTCAGGAACGTCTCCTGATCTCGATAGCCTACAATAATCTGTTTTTTCTCACAGTTCAGCTGCTTCGCCAGTTCAAGAATCGGCGGCACGCCGATCCCGCCTCCGATCAGAAAGGCCCGTTTCCCTTCTGCCCGTTCCAGAGGGAATCCATTGCCCAGAGGACCGATAACCGGGATTACATCCCCCGCTTTCATCCGGGAAAAAATCTCCGTTCCCGTCCCCGGCCCGGTAACCCGGTATACTACCCGGAGAGCGCCTTTGTCCCGGTCAATTTCGCAGATACTGATAGGACGTGGAAGCAGTCTGCTTCCATCATTTGTATACATAGAAATAAACTGTCCCGGCTTTGCCTGACAGGACGCTTCCGTCTTCAGCCACAGGCTGAAAATGCCGGAAGCGATCTCTTCCTGGGAAAGAATCAATGCATTTTCCTTTTTTCTGTTCGTCATATTATCTCCTTTTTCTGACAATTCTACCCAAAGGGGACGTACCCTTTTGCAAAGGGGCTGTCCCCTTTGCCCGATATTATCAGAATATTCTTTATTTTACTTCCAGAGCGCCGCTGATATCTGCTATCATGTCTTCTACTGCTGCCCGGGATGCCTCGCCGAAATTCTCTGCTCCGTATTTTGAATATGCTTCCTGTTTATAAGCTGCAATAATTCCTCTGGATGAGTTTACAATTGCCCCCAGACCGTCCTCATTGAAGAAATGAACCAGATCTTTTCCTTTGCCTCCCTGTGCGCCGTATCCGGGCACCAGGATGTAGGCCTTCGGCATAATCTTCCGGAGTACTTTTCCCATCTCCGGATATGTCGCTCCCACGACCGCGCCGATGTAGCTGTATTCATCTCCCATGCATTCTGCGCCCCACTGAGCCACTTTTTCTCCCACCAGTTCATACAGCGGTCTGCCGTCAATCAGACGGTCCTGAAATTCGCCGCTGGAAGGATTGGATGTCTTTACAAGAATAAACAGGCCCTTTTTTTCCTCTTTGCATATATCAATGAAGGGATTCACGCCGTCGGATCCGAGATAAGGATTCACGGTAGCAAAATCTTCGTCAAAGGGAACGTACTCTTTTCCTCCTACTTTCACCCTGCCGAGATGTCCTGCCGCATATGCTGCCGAAGTAGAACCAATATCCCCTCTCTTAATATCTCCGATCACAACCAGATCTTTTGACTTACAGTAATCCACGGTCTTTTTAAACGCCGCAATTCCCGGCACGCCGAACTGTTCATACATGGCGATCTGCGGTTTGACAGCCGGGATCAAATCATAAGTATTATCTACGATTTCTTTATTAAACTGCCAGATTGCCTCCGCGGCTCCCTCCAGAGTTTCACCGAATTCTGCGTATGCCTTATCCTGAATGTGCTGAGGGATATAATTCAGCATCGGATCCAGTCCCACAACAATAGGCGCGCCGGTCTTTTTGATCTTTTCTACCAGTTTATTAATCATATTGTTTCCTCCGTTTTCCCAAAGGGGTCAGACCCTTTTTAAAAAGGGTCTGACCCCTTTGCCTTATATTTTCAGAATTGTTTCTCTTTTCGAATATATAATATCATATCTTTTCTTCAGAGTAAAACAAAACGGATGGAAACATGCGCCGCCGGAACCCCATTATAAAAACCGGCTTTGCTGATCTGCCGGAACAGCAAAACCGGTTTTCTTTTCAGAGAAGTATCTCCGCCAGGCCTCCCGGCGCCAGCAAAGCAAAAGGATAGAAAGGAATATTTCTGATTACTCCGTAAACAAGTACAAGAATCAATATTACTATCAGCAGTCTGACACTGATTTTTCTGTCTGTATGATTTCCGCCCGTTACCGTCCAGTCTGTTATTCTGACTGCAAAATACAGGCCAAACAGAGGAAGCAGGAGAACGAACACGGGATTATAGCAGAAGGCTTCCACGAAATGAAACTGAAGAATGGCTCTGCATGCTCTGCCTGCTCCGCAGCCAGGGCAATATAATCCGGTAATCTCATACCAGGCGCACACAAGAGGAATCGGGAATCCGGAATAGAAATGAAAAAAGGCAGCAGCTGCCGCCAGGATTAACCCTGAGCAAAGCACAAGCATGATCCTGTATTTTCTGTTCTTTTTCAGTATCTGACCCATTCTCTGTTTATCCTGCCTCTCTTCTTTCTGAGAAATCCGTATTCCCGAAATATTCCTGATTCGCCGTTCCTATGTTCACAGAACAGATTAATAGTAATATGTCACCCGGTGGATAACATCATATATACCTCCGTAGTATCCCGCTCCTGATATAAAGATAAAAAGGAATACCACAATGTCAAAAATAATACCCACTGCAAAAGCAACAATAATCCAGATTCTTGCCGTCTTTGCGGCACTGCGGGCTTCATCGATTTTTCCCTCAGAAACCAGGCTGTTAATTTTAACTGCATATACGATCGCTACAATACCAAACGGCACACAGCAGCAGACGGTGGAAAGGATTGACAATACCAGATACGGCACCCAGTTTACTGTTTCTCCCGTCCGGACCTGCTGATACGGCTGCTGCGGCTGCTGATATTGATATACAGGCTGTTTCTGTGCCGGCTGCTCCTGTGCCGACTGCCTGTCCGGCTGTGACGGAATCTCAGGCCCCGCACTAACCGGCTTATGTTCCGGAACCTCCGCCGGTTCTTCTGCCGCCTCCTGCGCCGGAACTTCTTCTGTTTTTTCTGACGGTTCCTGTGCAGGTTCTTCCATCAGTTCCTGCGCCGCTGCTTCTGACGGGGTCTGGCCGGACTCATTCTCCGCACCTTGTTCCAAAGTCTCTGCCTGTTCATTTGCCGGAATGTACTCCGGAGTATCCGGCCGTTCATTTACCAGAGTTTGCTCCAGAGACTCCGGCCGTTCATTTGCCAAAGGCTGCTCGGCAGACTCCGGCGCTACATATATGATCTGTTTTGCTCCACAATATGGGCAAAACTTAGTTCCGCCCGGAATTTCCTGATCGCAGTTCACACATTTCATCATCTGACTTGTTCCGCAATATGGACAGAACTTCGTTTCATCCGGAATTTCCTGCCCGCAATTTACGCATTTCATGACTTCTACCTCGCTTTCGTTATGTATTCCTGCATTTACTATAATATCATCAGTTGTAAGAAATAGTTAATCAATTTTTATTCTGTACTATTTTTCTTTTTTCCACTCACATTTTTCCCGGATTCTTTCTTTGTATTTCCCAGCCTGATCTTCTCCAGCTCTCTTGCATCTTCCTTCTGCAGATAATCGAAAAGGTAATTTCTGAGACTGCCTTGTTTAAGATGTTCTCCTCTGAGCTCGCTTAAAGCAGCCTCCACTTCTTCTTTCAGCCCTGCTGCTGAAAGTCTGTTCGCGCCCTGGCCCAGAATAATCACCTGCTCCAGCGCGTCTGAAGTGGCAACTGTTACCTCATGGCGCCGCCCCATTTTACGCACTGTTTTTTCAATATACTGATCCGCCGTCTCGGCCTCCCTGGTATATACTACATAAATATTATGATACTTCAGAACCTCTCCGGGATTTCCTTCGACTTTATATGCATCAAACACAAGAATCAGCGTGCATTTTCTATACCCCTGATAATTGCAGAGAATATCCATCAGCCTGCCTCTGGCGCCGGAAATGTCTGTTCCTGCTAATTCCCTCAGCTCTTCCCATGCAAAAATGATATTATAGCCGTCAACGAGAAGATATTCCTCCCCGTCTGTTTTCCGCTTTCCCTGTCGCGCCCATTTTTCCCGGATTCTTCTGTCTTCCGCTTCCTGGGAAATCCGGCTGTCTGCTGCTTTACTGTCCCGGGGAATATTGCCGGCAGAAGAGGCGTGAACGGTAACAGCGCCCTGGCTTTGTTTCTTTCTCACCGGATCCGGCGTCGGCACATATATGGCGTCCAGTTCCTCCCGGGTAAGCTCTATCCTTGATCCCGTATATCTCTGGACAACAGGCTGATATGTTTCTTCTACTTTTTCTCCCCGGTCATAGGCACTTTCCACATGCATGTATTCTTCCACCTGATCCCAGGGCACAACGAATCCGGCTCCATGGGCACAGAATACAGAATCTGCCGGATTCTCTGTGTCTGCCTCCGGAACATATCCCAGAGCCGCCGTCACTTCTTCTCCGTTATGGCAGATATCATATCCCTTCAAAGTAAGAAAAAGTCTGCCTCTGCCCCCGGTATAGGAAGCAAATTCTGTCTGATATCCCCGCATTGCCGACACCGGAGCGCTTCCGCACAAAACAGCCTGGGTCTCCTCTGTCCGGGGCGGATCAAATGTACCGTACATTCTCTGTACATCGGTCATTGCTCTTCCCACGCATTCTGAAGGCATCTCCATACGGAATTCGTAATAGGGCTCCAGAAGCACGCTCCGGGCCTTCATCAGGCCCTGGCGCACCGCCCGGTAAGTCGCCTGGCGGAAATCTCCTCCTTCCGTATGTTTCTGATGAGACCTTCCTGACAGAAGGGTAATCTTCATATCCGTAATCTGAGAACCGGTCAGCACCCCTCTGTGAGGCTTTTCTTCCAGGTGGGTCAGAATCAGACGCTGCCAGTTCCTGTCCAGCACATCTTCGCTGCAGGCAGACGCGAACTGCATCCCGGATCCCCGTTCTCCCGGTTCCAGAAGCAGATGAACCTCAGCATAATGCCGCAGCGGTTCATAATGCCCGACACCTTCTACCGGCTCCTGAATTGTCTCCTTATAGACGATCTTCCCTTCTCCGAACTGCACGGCCACTCCGTACCGTTCTTTAATGATGCTGCGGAGAATTCCGGTCTGCACCTCCCCCATCAGACGTACCGATATTTCGCCGGTTTCCTCTTCCCATATAATATTAAGCTCCGGTTCCTCTTCCTCCAGCCTGCGCAGATTGATCAGCATCTGATGCACATCGCAGTCGTCCGGAAGCTCCAGAGAATAGGTCAGAACAGGCTCCAGAATGGGAAGTTCCGATGCTTTTTCCACGCCAAGCCCCTGACCCGGTCTTGTCTGCTCCGGCCCGGTTACCGCGCAGACCTGTCCGGCTCCCACTTCCTGGACAGGTTCATATTTTTCGCCGGAATAAATCCGGATCTGATTGATCTTCTCTCCCGTATCTTCCAGCACGTCTTTCACCCGCAGGCAGCCGCCGGTTACCTTAAGATAAGTCAGACGGTTTCCCTGACCGTCCCGGGCGATCTTATACACTTTGGCTCCGAATGTTTCCGGATAGTGCATCTCCGGCGCAAGCTCTGCAATGCCGTCCAGAAGTTCCTCTATCCCTTCCGCCCGAAGCGCGGAACCGAACCAGCAGGGAAATATTTTCCTTTCGGCGACCGCTGTTCTCAGGGTCTCTATGCAAATGCGCCCTGTATCCAGATATTCTTCCATCATTGTTTCCCCGCAGACTGCCAGATTCTCCAGTTCCTCCGGCGACGCCTGCTCCTCCGGCAGAATCCGGGTAAAATCAATACACCCTTCGCCGAACCGCTCTCTCAGCTCCCGGAGAACCGCGGACTTGTCCGCCCCGTCCTGGTCCATTTTATTGACAAAAACAAATACCGGAATCTGATATCTCTTCAGAAGCTTCCAGAGCGTCTCCGTATGTCCCTGCACGCCATCTGCCGCGCTGATGACAAGCACCGCGCAGTCCAGCACCTGCAAGGTCCGTTCCATTTCCGCGGAAAAGTCCACATGTCCCGGCGTATCAAGGAGAGTAATTTCCGTATCCTTCCAGGTAAGTACTGCCTGTTTTGAAAAAATGGTAATTCCCCGCTCCCGTTCCAGCTGGTATGTGTCCAGAAAAGCGTTGCCGTAGTCCACTCTTCCCATATCCCGGATCGTTCCGCTTAAGTAAAGCATACCCTCGGATAATGTGGTTTTTCCGGCGTCTACATGAGCAAGCAGGCCCAGATTTATATGTTTTGACGTTTTTCCCTCTGATCCGTGCTGTTTATAATCAGACGTATTTCCCATAGAAAATACCCCTTTCTGTACTATGATTACATCTTCATAATCATAGCACAGAAAGGGGTATAAGTCGATAAATCATTATTTTCTGCAGCTGCTTTAATCTGTATCTGCGGTCTTTGTTTTTCCCGGCAGCCTCTCAGTTATTCACTTTATGATGCACAACATAGCTCTCCCGGTCAATTGCCCGGAACTCATATCCGTTCTGCTGATAATATTCGATAATGGAAGGAAGGGCCTCCACTGTCTCATGTTTGGCTCCGGCGTCATGACAAAGCAGCATAATATGATTAAGCTTATCTGTCTGAGAGTTTTTAATCAGTTCATCTTTTCCTTTTCCCGCTCCGTCGCCGCTGTCAAGATTCCAGTCATAATACTGATATCCTTTTTCCTGCACCAGATTTACAAGCTCTGACATGATCCCCTTACAGTACTGGGCAGAAACCAGATTGGAAGCGCCGCCCGGAAACCGGATAAAACAGGGAACAAAACCGAGCTGTTCTTTCGCTATCTCCCCTATTTTTTCCAGATCCTCAAAAAACGCGTCCACTGATGCATATACTTCGGAATATTTATGGGAATATGTATGAAGTCCGATCGTATGTCCTGCATCATAAGCTTCTTTAATCAGATATCTGTGGCTTTTATCTTCTCCCGTAATAAAAAATGTTGCTTTCACATTATACTTTTCCAGAATTTTCAGAATCTCTTCCGTATTCTCAGAAGGACCGTCATCAAAAGTCAGATAAACGACCTTCTCATCATCTGTCACTTCCGTTGTGCCAATCGGTACACCCGGCTGAACCGATGAAGCTTTCTTCCTTTCTTCTTCCGCTTTTCTGACTGCCGCAAGCTTCGCTTCCTCTGCCTCTTTTGCTTCTTCCTCCGCCTGCTTTTCTGCCGCGATTCTTTTCTGCTCTTTTGCCGCTTCCCGCGCATTTGCAGCCATACAGAAAATAGTGGCCACTATAACAAAAAAAACAAGTCCGCACAAAACAAGTGCGTTCCCGTTAACTCTCCTTGCTCCCCTTCTGTGCATTTTAATACTCTCCTCATTTGTACAGCTGTCTTCCTCCCTCTTTTACAGTGAAAATTCCAAACAGCTCCATTGCAGTGCTATAGCAATTATAGCCTTTATTCTTTAAGAAAGAGCTATCATTTTTTTAATTTTTGTTAAGTTTTCATGTCAGCTGAACATACTCCTGTGATATACTTGTGATAAGTAATATACAAAATGCCGTAAGCGGCGGAATGGAGACCATTATGAATTATACACATATTGTTTTCGATGTAGACGGAACACTTCTCAATACTGCTCACTGCATTCTTCAGGCATTGAAAGATACGCTGGAAACGATCAGCGGAGAAACATATGAGACGGATAAATTAAACTTTGCCCTTGGAATGACCAGCGAAAACGTTCTCCGGCACCTGAATGTAAAAGAAGAGAGTATTCCCTCCGTCATAGACGCCTGGGTGAAAAAAGAAGAGGAATGCTCCGATCTCATCCGACCGTTCCCCGGGATCGAAACCCTGCTCGCGCAACTGAAAGACGCAGGGGCAGAACTTGGCATTGTCACATCCCGGACTCACAGTGAGCTGGAACTTGTTTTCCGCCCGTTTTCCCTTCTGGACTTTTTCTCCGTAATCATCTGCGCGGATGATACTTCCGAACATAAGCCATCACCTGCCCCGCTGCTTAAATATATGGAAAAAGCAGGCGCCGGACCAGAACAGGTTCTTTATGTGGGAGACAGCGCCCAGGATATGGAATGTGCCGGGCGTGCCGGAACCGCCGGGGCACTTGCGGTGTGGGGTACGCGTAATCACGAAATACCGGCCACATATTATCCCGCGCATCCCCTTGATCTTGGCAGGCTGATCCTGTCCTGACAGAGTTTACACGCCTTTCATGGAAAGCTGTATTCTCTTTTTCTTCAGATCTACGCTTAAAACTCTGACATCCACAATATCGCCTACGCTTACCACTTCCAGCGGATGCCGAATATATTTCTCTGTCATCTGGGAAATATGCACCAGTCCGTCCTGATGGACACCAATATCTATGAATGCGCCGAAATCGATCACATTTCTCACAGTTCCCTTAAGCACCATACCTTCTTTCAGATCCTTCATGTCCAGCACATCAGTCCGGAGAATGGGACGCGGCATCTCATCTCTGGGATCTCTGCCCGGCTTCTCCAGCTCTTTTATAATATCCCTGAGAGTAATCTCTCCGATCCCAAGCTCATCTGCCGTCTTTTTATAATCCCTGACAGTCAGAGACAATCCGGCAAGATGATGCCCTCTGATATCTTCCGGCACAAAGCCCTGCTTTTCAAGCAGCTTTTCCGCCGCTTCATAAGACTCCGGGTGAACGCCTGTCGCATCCAGCGGATTGGATCCATCCTGAATCCGCATAAATCCGGCACACTGTTCAAAGGCTTTCGGCCCCAGCTTCGGCACTTTCAGAAGTTCTCTCCTGTCTTTAAACCGGCCATTTGCCTCCCGGTATGCTACGATATTTTTTGCAATCGTACCGCTGATGCCTGAAATATAGGAAAGCAGCGGAGCCGAAGCTGTATTCAGATCCACACCCACCTTATTGACGCAGTCCTCCACTACACCGGTCAGGGATTCGCTGAGCTTCTTCTGGTTCATATCATGCTGATACTGTCCCACGCCAATGGATTTCGGGTCAATCTTTACCAGTTCGGCCAGAGGATCCTGAAGCCGTCTGGCAATAGACGCGGCGCTCCTCTGACCCACATCGAATTTCGGAAATTCCTCGCTGGCAAGTTTGCTTGCGGAATAAACAGACGCCCCTGCTTCATTCACAATGACATACTGCACTTTTTCCGGTATTTCTTTTAAAAGTTCCACAATAAACTGTTCCGACTCCCTGGATGCAGTTCCGTTTCCGAGAGAAATAAGAGAAATATGGTACTTTGGTATGATCTTTTTCAGAAGATCCTTGCTTGCCTGTATCTTCTTCGGAGTAGTAGGTGCCGTAGGATAGATCACGGTAGTTCCGATTACTTTTCCTGTTTCATCCACTACCGCCAGCTTGCACCCGGTACGAAAGGCCGGATCCCATCCCAGCACAACTCTGCCCGCGACCGGAGGCTGCATCAGAAGCTGATGAAGATTTTTCCCGAACACCTGAATTGCTCCATCCTCCGCCTTCTCAGTCAGATCATTTCGTATCTCTCTTTCAATTGCCGGAGCAATGAGTCTGTGATAACTGTCTTTCACTGCCTCTTTTATCACCGGAGATGTAAAGGGATTATTCTCCCGCAGTGTTTTTTTCTCCAGCCAGGCTATAATTTCCTCCTCCGGCGCTTCTACCTTTACAGTAAGAATCTTTTCCTTTTCTCCGCGGTTAAGAGCCAGGATCCGGTGCCCTGCCAGTTTTGATACCGGCTCCTCAAAGTCATAGTACATCTCATAAACAGATTCTGCGTCCGGATCTTTTGCTGCAGAAACAACTTTTCCCTTCTTCATTGTCGTCCGGCGGATCCATGTTCTGTAATCCGCATTGTCTGATATAGACTCCGCAATAATATCCTGTGCTCCCGCAATGGCATCCGCTTCTGTCGCCACGCCTTTCTCCTCTGAAATATAGAGACGGGCAGCATTCTCAAGCGGTTCTCCCGTCTTCTGAAGCCAGATCAGTGCCGCCAGCGGCTCCAGTCCTTTCTCTTTGGCGATCGTCGCGCGGGTTCTCCGTTTCGGACGGTAAGGACGATACAGATCTTCCACAGTCACCAGTGCCTCCGCTGCCAGAATCTGAGCTTTCAGTTCCTCAGTAAGTTTTCCCTGTTCTTCGATGCTGGAAAGCACCTGTTCCTTTTTTTCCTCCAGACTTCGCAGATATAGCAGGCGTTCATGGAGCTTTCTGAGCTGCTCATCGTTCAGTGACCCGGTTGCCTCTTTCCGGTATCTCGAAATAAAAGGAATCGTGTTTCCCTCATCAATCAGTTTTACGGCAGCATCAATCTGCCACCGCTTTACCCCAAGTTCCTCTGTCAGCTTCTGGTTTATATCCATACGTGTATATTCCTCTCTTTGCATTTCAGTAAATACGGACAGAAAACGTAATCCTTCTCTGCCCGATTTCCTATCATTCTATCATAAAACAGATAAAATGCACAGAATTATTCTTTTCAGCCTTTTTTATTATGCAGAAAAACTGCCGAAAAATTTCAGGCAGTTTTTCCGTCATATATACTTTCTGTTTTATTCTGTGAATTACACACTCAGTTTTCTGTCCGCCAGCCATCCCGACACTAGAAACAGCCCTCCGCAGACAATGATATAATAAAGAATGTTCCAGATATCCCATCCAAAATATCCGGTTCCTCCTACATGCGGCAGCAAATCGGAAAAACGGTATCCCCACTCCACTGCCACATTAATCAGGAAGAAAAGAATAAAGGCAAACAGTCCTGCAAATCTGGATTTTACCAGAACGGTACGCGCGAGAATGACTGCCAGAAAACCGATCAGAATAATCAGTACCCAGGAAAGAAACAGAATAAATGCCGCTTCCACCAGAATCATCCAGTCAAAATTCGCCTCCGTAATCGTCCGCATCAGATTTTCAAATACATGTACAAGCGCTTCAATTTTTCCCGATCTCCAGACAGCGGCCATCAGGTTCAGGCTGCCTGCCGCGAAAAACAGCGCAAATACAAACAGCATCTGCAGAATCGCGGAGATAAATTTCGCTCCCAGAATCTCCCAGATCGATTTCGGGACCATAAAAAGCATGTAGCTCTGCTTTGTCCTTAAATCTCTGTTAAACACAAGCACGCTCTCCACACCTGTATAGAAAAGTACAAGAACGGCAAAGATATACAGGAAAGCCAGGCTCAGAGCCGTTACCGTATCGCTTTTAAATAAAATTCCTCCCCAGAATGCAATAATTCCGGCCACAAGCAGGCCCAGGATTACCAGCCTTGATGTGCGCTGCTTCTTCCATTCATATTTCACAAGTTTTAACATCTTTCTCCTCCTTACATAACCGACAGATAGATCTCTGCCAGGGATCTTCCGCCTGCCGCTCTTTCCTGCTCCAGGTTGACAAGCTTAACCAGTTCTCCGTTTCTGATAAATATGGCTTCTTCGATAAACGTCTCCACTTCTTCAATCAGATGGGTAGAGATAACAAAAGTTCTGTTTTCATCCGCCTCCTCAAGAATCAGAGAAATTATATCTTCTCTTGCCTTATAGTCGACGCCGTTTAACGGCTCATCCAGCATGCAGAGTCTGGAGGCTCTGGACAAAGTGGCCGCGATCCTGAGTTTCGCGTTCATGCCGCTGGAAAGATTCCTCGCCTTCAGCGAATCCTCCAGGCCAAACCGCCGGACAAGCTCTTCAAATTTCTTTCTGTCAAAGTCCTCAAAAAAATCAGCATAATATTTTCCCACATCTGCCACGTTCATATAGTCATAGAAAAACGACTCCGTGGACATATAGGCAATCTCGCTTTTGTCTCTGTACCCCAGCAGATGTCCATTATAAAGGATCTCTCCCTGAGTGGGCTTAGTCAGGCCCGCCGACATCTTCATCCATGTCGTCTTTCCGCTTCCGTTTTCGCCAAGAAGTCCATATATCTTTCCTTCATCCAGACGGATACTAAGGTCAGAAACCGCCTTTTTCCCTCTGTATATTTTTGTCAGATTCCTGCATTCCAGTGTCATTCCTGTTCCTCCTTATAATCTGTAACCTGAGATACAATATCTTCTTTCCGGAATCCCAGATCTTTCATTTCCTTCATAAAATTTCTGAGAAGTTCCTCTGCCATTTCACTTTTCAAATTATCAAACATCTCTTCCTCCTCTGAAACAAATGTACCGATCCCCCGTTTCGTGTAGCAGCAGCCTTCATTTTCCATCTCCCGGTATACTCTGGCCGCAGTATTCTGATTTACTTTAAACAGTACGGCCAGATCTCTGTTTGACGGCATCTTCTGACCTGGTTTCAACTCGCCTTTTATCATCTGTTTCTTCAGCTCGCGCATAACCTGCATATAAATGGGCGCATTTGAATTATATTCCATGTCATCCCTCCTTTTTATGATTGGCTATTCCGCAGTTTTTATCTTTGCGGATAAACCATAAGAGCATCTGAAGCTTATTGCTGCACCAGTGCCATAGTTGGATAGTACACTAGTTTTCTATGTGTGTCAATATTTATTTTATTGTTTTTTGAATACAAAACGCGGACACCTTCCGGGAAATTACCGGAGAGCACGCTGTTTCTGCCGAAAATCAGTAGTCATGTCTTTCTTGTAATGCTATAATAATTCAAAATATTTTATACGGAGGCTGACATGAATTTACCAGATTATAAGAATATAAAAATTGCGTTTTTTGACATAGACGGTACAATGATCGATATCGGCAGCAGAAAAATTACGCCGAATATGCTGGAAACATTATCCGGACTTCAGAGAAACGGCATCAAAATCTGCATCGCGACAGGACGCCCGCCGGCAATTCTTCCCCATTTTCAGGGAATTGATTTTGACGCATACCTGACATTTAACGCATCCTACTGCTACACAAAAGAGGAAGTTATATTCCGCAATCCTATCCCTGCCGCCGATGTGCAGACTGTTATCAGGAATGCGGCAAAAATCCACCGTCCTCTTGCCCTGGCCGGAGCCGACCGCATGGGCGCAAACGGAAGCGACACAGACCTGGAGGATTACTTTGCCATCTCTCAGCACAATCTGGAAATCATTGAAGATTTTGACGAATTGTCAAGAGAAGAGATATTTCAGATCATGATCGGCTGCCGGAAAGAAGAATACGCAACTGTTCTTGAAGATGTAAAAGGCGCGCGAATCACCGCCTGGTGGGACAGAGCTGCAGATATTATCTCCGCAACCGGCAGCAAAGGATATGGCATTGAAAAAGTTCTGGAATATTACCATCTGGATAGAAAACAGGCAATCGCGTTCGGAGACGGGGCAAATGATATTGAAATGCTGCAGACTGTCGGTCTCGGAGTTGCCATGGGAAATGCCGGGGAAGATGTTAAAGCTGCAGCTGACCAAATATGCGGCACTGCGGCAGAGGACGGAATCTTTACTTACTGCCGTAATCACGGACTAATCTGAGAGGAACTCCATCAGAACCGACTTCTTGCGGCTCCCTGCTCCGGAAAATCTTTCTCACAAAAAGTCATGTCGGTTCTTCTGCAATTTTTCAGAAAAACCGACATGACTTTTCTTTATTCAATTGTGTACAGTCCGCTCTATCTCAGAAATTTCTTTATCAGTTTCAGCTTTGCCTCACTGTATGGCGGATAACCCGGTGATATACTTTTTCCCGGAGGCTTCTCATAGACTGCCCGCAGATGAGTGAATGTATCAAATCCATATTTTCCATGATACCGTCCCATCCCGGAATTACCGACTCCTCCGAAAGGAAGTCTGTGATTTACCAGATGATCTACCGTATCATTTACACACACTCCGCCCGAACATGTATGTTCCAGGATCCGATCCCGCACATCTCTGTCCTCTGTAAATATATACAGAGCCAGAGGCCGCTCTCTTTTATTCACAAAATCCAGCGCTTCCTGTAATTTCTTATAGGAGAGCACAGGCAGAACCGGTCCGAACAGTTCGTCCTGCATGGAGACCGCCTGATCCGCCGCTTTTCCTGAAACCGATCCCAGATCCAGGATCGCGGGACCGACGAATCTTCCTTTCTTTGTATGCTTTCCGCCGTATACAATCCACTCTTTATCCGCTTCCAGTATGTCCGCCAGCCGGCTGTAATGCCTGTCATTTACAATCCGCCCGTAATCCGGATTATCTGCTATGTTCTTTCCGTAAAGATCCTCTGCCGCCTCTTTCAGACAGATAAGCAGCCGGTCCCTGACGTTCTCATCAGCCAGTATATAATCCGGGGCAACACAGGTCTGGCCTGCGTTAAGAAGCTTTCCCCACATAATCCTTCTGGCGGCTGTCGGCAGATCTGCGCTCCTGTCCACAATAACCGGACTTTTTCCGCCCAGCTCCAGCGTTACCGGAATAAGATTTTCCGCTGCCGCTTTCATAATAAGACGTCCAATCCGCGGGCTTCCTGTAAAGAAAATATAATCAAACCGCTGTTTTAAAAGGAGCTGATTATCCACCCTGTCTCCCGCCGCGCACCAGATATATTCCGGACGGAAGGCATGCAGCAGCATACGACGGATAACCTCCGATGTATGCGGAGTCTGTTTCGATGTTCTGACTACCGCGCAGTTTCCTGCCGCTATGGCGCTTATAAGCGGTTCCATCAGAAGCTGAAAAGGGTAATTATACGGACCGATTATAAGAACTGACCCATAAGGTTCCTTCCGTATCCGGCTCCTTCCCGGCTGCATATAAACCGGCGTGGGCACGTACTCCTCCCGGGCCCATTTTTCCACATTATGCATTGCCTGTGAAATGCCTGCAAGAACAAATCCGATCTCGGTCATATACGCTTCTGCCCTATGCTTCCCCAGATCCATTTTCAGCGCCTGCTCCAGTTCTTCTTCATAGCAGCGAACTGCCCTTTTCAGATGCTTCAGAGCCTTTTTCCGAAAAGAGATATCTTTTGTAACACCTTTACTGAAAAACTTTTTCTGTCTTTGCACAATCTTTTCAATGTCAGCGTACTCACTGTCTCCCATAACGGCTTCTCCTTCCCTCATAGTTATTTTTCAATAGAACCGATTCGTCTCCGGATCAATATTGCCGCTGCGCATATCAGAGCCGCAGCTGCCGTTGCGATCTGCCGGATAATATCCGTCTCCGTTATATTATCCCCCGTTTTCGGACTTGTATATTCTGATGGAACAGATGAAACTACAGTGCTGCTTTCACCGGCCCGGTCCAGTTCAAGCCGTGAAATCTTATCCGTCATTTCAAGAGACGGCGGAAGATCCGTCCGCATCTCTTTCATTTCCACAAGAGCATACAGGCTGAACTGATCTGTTTCAAACACGGCCATGCCATCCTGTACCACGAAAGAAACCGGAGTCATTCCTCCGTCTGTACTGATGTGATAAACAGCAAGCCGGGACAGATCATATTCCTCCGGAACCGGCATCCGCACTTTTACATTTCCCCCGGGCTGTACCGGCTGCATATCGGAAAAATCCGGTAAGGAGACAGAAAAGAAACTGATATCATACACCTGAAACCGATCTGCCGCAGCCGACAGCAGCGTCTGCAGAAGATTATAGTTTTCTCCGCCGGTCAGGGGAGTTACTATCATCAGGGTACCGGCAGGGAAAACTCCTGCTGCAGCTTCCGCGCGGATTCCCGTGGAAGAATCTGTCTGAGAAAATTCAGCCTGCGCCTGAACCTGATTTTCCTGATTATCCTCTGATCCATTTGCTTCAGCTTCTTTTTCTGCCTGCTCATCTCCGTCCTGTCCGGCTGTCTCTGCTTCTTTTTCCGGAGTTTCTCCTTCCGTAATTTCAGAGGTGTACTGTTCTTCCCGGAACTCTCCGTCCCCGCCGGGCAAATCCGCCGCAGGCAGCTCCTGAGACTCTTCTTCCAATACATCCGCATCTGGCGTATTCTCTGCCGATACACTCAGAGGCCGGACAGACACCGTAAGCGCCATTGCAAGCGCCACTACAGAAATACAGTTTTTAAAATATTTTTT